>CAZFME010000200.1:0-2562 GCA_964520055.1 uncultured Clostridia bacterium | reverse complement strand
CAGGGAATTTTAAATAAATTAAAAGGGAAAGTTTCCATAGGGCAAGGATATAAGAAAGTTAAGGGTAAAGGTATAGGAGTAGGAAATTGTACCAAAGGTTTTGAAAAAAATGTGCCGGGGTGTCCTCCTACAGCTAAGGATATAATTAATGTTTTAAAACAAAACCCTAGTACTTAATTTGCAGGGCTGAATATTTGAAAGTGGAACCCCCTTCCTTTACTTTTTAGGGAGGGGCTTTTTTACTTACTTTTGAGCACATCTATGTTATAATAATATTAAATAAAAGTGGCCCGAAATGAGGTAAGAAAATGGGAAATAATTGGAGATACAGGACTGCAATTAAGTCGCAATCCTTTTTGTATATAGAGATGAAAAAAGCTGCAAGGCTTGTTTTGCAAGGGTTTGATGAAGACCAAATTCGTAATAAGTCACTTTCAGACAATATATTCCAGGTAAATACTGATGCCAGAAAAGCAGAAATTGCATCAGCTGTTATAACTAGATTGAAGGCACTTGACAGGTTTTTAATAGAAAAGTTAGTCAATGCTGATATACAAACAAGTAAACTTATAGCAATATATTCCATAATGAAAACCGATCGGCTATTTTTTGAATTTATGAATGAAGTATATAAAGATAAAGTGATACTTGGGGATCAATTTATTTTGGACAAGGATTTTAATATATTTTTTGACAGAAAAAAGGAACAGAGTGCCAAAGTTGCATCATGGACAGATTATACCTTTTACAAACTTAAGCAGGTGATTACCAGGATTTTGACTGAATCTGGTCTAATCAATAATGAAGGTAGAAAAAGAGAAATCGTAAGACCCATTGTAGAAAATTCTGTTGCAGATCATTTAAAAGAAATAGGAGATACAGTATATCTTAATATCTTACTAGGTAAAACAGACTAAATATCACAATCAAAAGGAGGTAGTCTATGACTACAACAAAAGAAAGGCTTGATAAAATACTTCCTACAATAACTAAAAAATCGTTTCGCGAAAATAAAGGTCTTGGAAATGAGATTGGGTACTATATTTTTGACTATGAACCTCAACATGAGATGTTGGTAAGAGATTATATCAGTTTTTTAAAGGATAAGGTAAACACCGGGAATTACGGATTTAAAATAAAGGAATTTGATCTATATGAAATCCTTTTGGAAATCCTTGAAAATAAAGGGTATCTTGTAAAAAATATTGAAATGGAAAAGAAAAAGGGTAGTGATTTTGTTTTTAATGCTACTAAAAAAGCTTTGAGATTGACCGGCAAAAATGACTTAGTTATTAAATACATAAAGGATCGGGTAGAAAAAGATGATATCATTTTTTTAACAGGGGTAGGCAAAGCTTGGCCCATTATACGTTCTCACACTATATTGAATAACTTACATCCGGTAGTAGATGAAGTTCCACTTGTTATGTTTTTTCCCGGAACTTATGATGGTGGTTCTCTTGTTTTGCTTGATGAGATTAAAGATGATAATTATTATAGGGCCTTTAGGTTTATTGACGAATATCAGTAAATTGGGGGAGAGTATATGAAAATTAGGGATATGTTTTATAAAGATATCACTAGGGATATCAAAGGTGTTATTAAAATCGGGCAAGAAGATGATGAAAACATATATCAGGAATTGGAAGAATATGTGGTAACTCGAGAACTGTCAAAACACTTTGATGATTTTTTCAAAAACTACAAAAAAAGTATACTCGGCTATACAGATAAAATGGGTGTCTGGATTTCAGGCTTTTTTGGGAGCGGTAAATCTCACTTCTTAAAAATATTATCATATTTACTAGAAAATAAAGAAGTTGAGGGTAAAAAAGCCATTACATATTTTGATGACAAAATACAAGACCCAATGGTCTTAGCAGATATGAAACTTGCGGGAGAAACCTCTATAGATGTTATCCTATTTAATATTGATTCTAAGAGCGATTCTGATTCCAAGGCCAATAAAGATGCCATTGTAAAAGTGTTTATGCGAGTTTTTAACGATATGCAAGGTTTTTGTGGTTCCATTCCATGGGTAGCTGATTTGGAACGGCAAATGACTTTAGATGGAACTTATGATGACTTCAAGGCAGCTTTTAAGGAAATATCCGGTAAGGAATGGGTCGATTCCAGGGAAGATTTTTATTATGAAGAAGACGCAATAATTGAAGCACTTTCCAGAGCAACCAAAATGAGTGAAGAAGCGGCCAGGAACTGGTATAACAAAGCTGAAGAAAACTACACTTTAAGTGTTGATAAATTTGCCAAAAGAGTTCGAGAATATATTGAAAGTAAAGGTAACAACCATCATGTGATATTTCTCGTAGATGAAATGGGCCAATATATCGGCGATGATTCTAATCTTATGCTAAATCTACAGACTGTAGTAGAAGACTTGGGAACCGAATGTGGAGGTAAGGCTTGGGTCATTGTAACAAGCCAGCAGGATATTGATTCTATGACAAATATGAAAGGCGCAAAACGCAACGATTTTTCCAAAATCCAGGGCAGATTTGATACTCGGCTCTCCCTTTCTAGTGCCAATGTAGATGAAGTTAT
>CAZFME010000199.1:0-2591 GCA_964520055.1 uncultured Clostridia bacterium | reverse complement strand
TAATAGAAAGCAAACTGGCCATACCAGGATTTCAGATGAGCAGGGAAGATTAAAAAACCTGCTCTTTTTTGTTATATAGTGTGATTCTACTGTATAAAGTCAATTATGTCTTTAAAAATATCTACATATTGCTTCTAATTATTACAAGATTTCCTTACAAATCTCCTCAATCGCAAATCTACCATCGGCCTCCAAAAAATCCAAAATCAGGTTAAGCTGCCTATCTACCAATTGATTGCTATTTGACACACAAGCAATACCTATTACTGCCCACCGTTTTACATCCTGCTTTTCGACTTCGGCTATAGAAACATTATAACGGTTTTTTATTCGGTCGATGATACTCTTCACTATCTGCCTTTTTTCCTTGAGAGAAAAGATGTCACCTAATGACAGTTCCACTGTCATTATTCCCACTACCATTCATTATCACCCTATTCATCAAATAATTGCCTAACTCCCATCAGAAGTGTTGCCTTAAGCTTATCAGATTAAAGATTTTTTTCATCCTTGATAATCAAAACAATTTTCATTACAGCTATGCTGCGGTGTGCAATAAGTTCCAATATTATTATCATATCAAACCCAACCGAAATATGATAATATTATAAATAAAACGGAGCATGAGGAGTACATCATGTATCAATTTTTAATTGTGGCAATTCTGTCATATATTGTGGGCAGTCTTTTTACAATAGGCAATGAAAAAAGAAAATACAGCCTTGAATTTGCTAAAGGCTTTCTGACGCTTTTGATGTCTGGCTTTTACCTTCATTCAGGGCTTTCTTATCTCATGGCCTCAGCCGGAGTGTTGGCAGGCCAGAGCAGGCCGGTAATTTCCAAGGCAAACGGCTATACTGCTGAGGTGGTTTCCCTTGGAATAATTTTTTACATGTCACCGGTTCTGGGTATTGTATTGGCACTGATTTTTATTGTCTTAAAAAAAGTTTTAAAGAGTTATGACCAAGCTATATTTGCATCATGTTTGGTAATTCCGGTTACGGCTTTCAAGACATTTCGAAGTGACAGTTTCATAATAATATCTTTGATAATTTTTGCCAGCCTTACAATTCAGTTCTGGCCGCCTTTTCTTGAGAAAAAAATAAAATCGATAGTGCTTTATAACATGGCAATTGGTTTGGGAGTTCTTGGCTTTTTGATTCTTTTTTTCTTTAACAAATACGTTTACAAAGGTTTTGGCATACAAAAAGATATCATTCGCCACGGGCCCCATCATTTGAAATATGTGGCATTAACCTTTGATGACGGACCGGATCCAGTATATACTCCGGAAATTCTTGATATATTAAAGGAAAAGGATGTTCTAGCAACCTTTTTTCTGATAGGTAAAAATGTAAATAGGTACCCGGAAATTGCACAAAGGATGGTGGAAGAAGGTCATTCCATCGGAAACCACACCCATTCACATAAAAGCCTGATACCACTTTCGGCTAAAAGCACTTATAAAGAAATCAAAAACGCCGAGACTGCCATAGAAGAGGCTACGGGGATCAGGCCCACACTGTTTCGTCCACCCCGAGGAGTATATTCCGGCTATGCCCGAGAGTTATTGAAGGAAGAGCGCTACACATTGGTGCTGTGGGATTTGTCGGCGGTGGACTGGGCTGAACTAGCTCCTAAAAAGATCGTGGACAATGTGGTAAACAAGGTTAAGCCAGGCTCAATTATATTGCTACATGACAGTGGCGACCTGATAACCTATCGAGGTGGTAACAGGCACTCGACCGTAAAGGCCCTCCCGGAGATTATTGATAAGCTACGAATTCAGGGATATGAGTTTATAACTATCGACCAAATGATATTTATTTCCGAACTCATGGAAACGGAGGAGTACTCCCATGAAGATTATCTTGGCCCAATCCCAGCATATTGATGCGGTGGCAGAAATTTTTTGCTTGGCTTTCGAAAATAGCATCACATTTTTCGCACCGATTACCCAAAAGGTGAAGAATGCCATGAAAGATATATTTCACCTTCTTTATAGTGTGTTTGGCCAAGGCTTTTTTATAGCAATTGAGAATAATCAGGTATATGGATATATTGTTATGGCCGATGATATAAAAAGGCTGTGGTTTAGAGCAGTTACGTCGGGTTTTCTTAGAAAGGTAGTAGTGTCAACTATAACTGGAGAATATGGGCTGACACTTCCGATGCTATACAAAGTTGTCCGAAACAAATTACTTTATTTTCGGTTTGAGATGACTACTAAACCTTCAGCCCAGGTGCTTTCGATCGGTGTTCACCCTGGGCATTATGGTAAAGGTATAGGTCAAAAGTTACTCTCAAAAGGTATAAAGTATATAGAATCTTTAGGAAGCAAAAGGATAAAGCTGGAGGCGAGGCCGGATAACATACCGGCTGTTAAAATATATGAAAAATATGGATTTCGCATTGTTGGTGAGACTAAAGATTTACAAGGCAACTGGCTTATAATGATGCGAGAAAGGGAATAAAACACCAAGGAATTTAACAAATCCCAATATGAGTACGGTGGTGAAAAGGCCTTGGAGTGCCGTGAAGATCGCACATAGGAGTATGGACCATTTAAATATAATGATTATTTGTATCTT
>CAZFME010000198.1:0-2634 GCA_964520055.1 uncultured Clostridia bacterium | reverse complement strand
CCGTCTTTTTCTACATCTTCACCGAATACATTAATAACACCGGCTTTATGCATCATTTCCATAGATTGTTGAGGGGTAATTTGCGTTAGGTTATTAAGATCAGTCATTCCCTCTATCTGAGTTAGATCCTGGACTACCCACTGGCCGAACATGGGGTTTTTCTGGTAAATAGCATTGTCAAGCCAAACCATCTCAGTAACCATCTCTTCACCAAAACCTGCTGCTGACAATTCTTCCGGACTAAGCTCCAACCCTTCCAACTCATCCAAAGGCATTTTCATGGTCTGTTTCATATACATGGCCATTGGCTCATATTGATAAATTCCTTCAATAAGGACTTCCATTTTTGGCATATTCGGCATTTTTATTAGATCTTGAAATCCTTCAACTTCAAACTCAATCAGGTAGCTACCTTTCATCTTGTAGGTGTTAACCTCTTTTAGGCGTTCTGAGTATTTTACAACTAACTCGTCTGCCGTGAAATCTCCTGCTTTTTCCCTCCAAGATACGATTACCTGATTACTATCGTTATCCCAAGATACCACTCCACCTTGACTTTCAAACAGTTCACGAATTGGTACGATTGGATCGTCTCCTATTTCTAAACCTGGGATTCTAGTAAGGGCTGCAGCAGGTATGTAAGTGACACCATTCTCTAAAGTAATGTCTGCTTTATATTCCTGGCCGTTAAAAATCAATTTAACCTGTTCTCCGGCAAAAGCCGTAGGTGCTGCTAAAAGCATGATCAGTAAAGCAATTAAAAAATTTATACCAATTTTTCTGGATAACATTAATCTCCCCTCCACATAATTTTTTATTAAACATATCTAATATATATTCTACAATATAGTAATTAAATCCTTTTTATATTCAATGTCATCTTTTGTCAAAATGCCGTTCAGACTAAACTCTACTACAGCTGTCAATTGGCTTTCTTCTATATTGCTATTTTCATTTTCCGGTATGGCCAATATGTTGATTTTTGCCTTATAATTTCCCGAAGTTAACTTTTTAACTTTTGGCCTTCTTTATCAGTCATATCCCATTCATCTTGCCACTTTAAAGATTCGCCGGGATTAATGTCTTTATACACAAGGGCCATTGTAAAGAACTTGACATCCGAATATCTATACACTTCTTCTCCTTTTTCATCAGTTATGGTCGACTCAAACTGCTGCCCTGAACCGAACTGAAGTCGTTTTACCTCACTATAGTGAATTTATTAATTCAAAATCGAATACAACTTTATCGTCTCCTATTTCATAACTTGCCTTTGTCTCAAAACTTCCCTCAACTGTGGATTCGTCATTATTTAACTCATTTTGTATGGCATTTTGTGTATTATATATTAATGCGGCAAGTTCTCCAAAAGTCACACCGGCCTTAGGGTCAAACAATCTTGCCTGCTTACCCTTGGCAATGCCTTTCATGTGGGCAACAGTTATGCTATTTCTGTATTTGGAATCTATATCTTCCCTATCTGAATAAATTATCATATCTATTACCGGTATTTTTTCCGGGATCTGTCCTGTTTTTTGTACCCACATTTTTGTCAGCTCATGGTCAACCGCTTCCCTTGTTATTGCATCTAGAGATGTTTTTCATGCTATACTTCTGTTTGCTTTTAATTGAAGAATGTTTTATAATATTCCCAATTAAATAAAATTTGGAAGGAGTTGCAACTATGTCAATTACACGCGTCGAAAGTAAGTATCTTACGGTAGCTTCCAACATAGAGCTACACTACCTAGAAAAGGGCGAAGGAGAACCTATTCTGTTTATTCCGGGTCTTACCTTTGCAGGCGAGATTTTTACCAGACAGATTGAGCATTTTTCTAAAACTTACCGGGTTATTGCCATTGATCCCCGAAGCCAAGGACTCTCAACCAAAACTGTACACGGTAATGACTACCTCACCCATGGTCAGGACATCGCTGTACTGATGCAGGTGCTGGACCTGAAAGATGTTGTACTGGTAGGGTGGAGCACTGGTAATCTAGAGGTTTGGTCCTACTTGTCGCAGTTTGGCAAGGAGCGGATCAAGGCGGTTGTTACAATTGATATGTCTCCGTTGCCTTTATCTGCTGACCCTAAATGCTGGACTGAGGGCAGTATTGAGGATCTAAGTGCAGCCGCTACCCAGGTACTCATTTCGCCAGAAGGGGTCCGAGCTTTTTTCTGCGAGTATACTACCAGTGTGATGTTTCAGCGCGAGATCAAGCCGGCTGAACTAGAATACCTGTTAGATATTTCGGCCAAGACTCCCTATTATATTTGCCACAGCCTGTTCTGCAATGCTGTTTTCTCTAACTTTTACGATGTGGCCAAAGAGGTTTCTGAAACACTACCCAGTCTAATGTTTATCGCTGAACACTGGGCTGATATTGCTCTACCGTTTATGAAAGAAAATTTCCCCGGCACCGAAACTTGTGTGATGGGTGGGCATATGATGTTCTACGAATATCCAGAAAAGTGGAACAGCACGCTAGAAGAGTTTTTGGCAAAATCAAATGCTTCCTTTTGAAGAAGAAATAGCTCTTTTAGATACTATACCAGGAGTTGGTAGAAGAACTGCTAAAAGATAATAGCTGAGATTGGTACAGATATGAGTCAATTCCCATCTGCTGGTCATTT
>CAZFME010000197.1:0-2641 GCA_964520055.1 uncultured Clostridia bacterium | reverse complement strand
CCGCGGGCATCCGAGTGACCCTTCCGCCTTCTTCATCAACGGCAAAAAACAGCGGGATTTTATTTTCCTGATTGGCTTCCTTCAAGGAGTTTATGAGAGTCAATGTTTGATAGGCATCCTTGATATTCCGTTTAAAAAAGATAAATCCCCCGACTTTGTATTTTTTTATCATCTCCTGAGCATATTGGTCGGTTTCATATCCTTCCACACCTACCATGACCATCTGCCCGATTTTCTCATTTATAGTCATCTGCTCAATTTGCTTTTTCAAGGGGTTTACATCTTCCTCCTTCTTTTGTGGAGGTTTAATCGCTTCGCTATTATTCATATTGTTATTCCCTTTATGATTCCCTTTTCCGCAACCACACATTATTATCGATATTATGATAACTAAAAGATACAACTTTTTCTTCATATACATTCACCTATTTCTGAAGGGCTAATATTAGGTCATGTCCAATTAAATTATACCATTATAAATCCCATATGAAAATGATACAAGGGGACAGTCCGGACTGTGTGAAAATACGGCTTTTACAGGTTTCGGTCATTCTGAGCGCAGCGAAGAATCTATATTTCAAGTCTTTAAGACCCATTCGCTTTACTCAGGGTGACAGTTTCCACACAGTCTGACGGGGGTAGTGTCACATAATTAAGCCCTGCAGGAAAGCATAAAAGCTCCGCAGGGCTTTTCTCTGTGATGGGGATATTATCTTGGGCTTACTACTTTTGATTTGTTTTTATACTATATTTGATTATCAGTCTTTTTGACCCATAGCCGCATCTAACACCTTTTCTACTATGATGGCAACTACGCCGCCAAGGATAGCTGTATAAAGCTGCGGTATCTGCATGGCCTTTGCTACGGGAGGAGGCACACTGACAATAAATCTAACAGCCGAAGATAATGCCAAGAACTTGGCAATGGCCCCTACAATCAGCCCGATACCAGATCCGGCATAGCCTTTGCCCATTTTTCCGCGAGATGTAACATAGGCAATTACCAGTATGGCATTGCCCAGCATGATGAACGGGATCATGGGTGCCAGTGGCGGTGCTAAAATGCCCCTGACAAACGCAATTAACGGTGTGAGCATACCGATGATTATAGCTCCGATTCCGCCTACATATGTGCCGGAAAGAAGGAGCATGGCATTTACGGCGGGGCCGGTCACCATCTGGGGAAAGCCTAACATTTGGAAAGCAAGTGTTATCGCCAAAAGTATTGCAGTTCTGGTTAGCCATCTTATACTAAAAGGTTTAAGAACATCTTTATTCATATGCAAACCCCCTGAGTTTTATTTTTTCTTTACTTTAGCTTTTAACTATCGATTTTTTAGCCATTGCGGATTTTACGGATACAGACTTGATTTTGCCAAGTTTTCCCGTCATGGCGCTGATTTCATCCGTGGTACCGTCAACAATAATTGAAATAACGGAAATGCCCTTTTCTCTATAGGGAATTCCCATCCTCCCAACAATTATTTCTGAGTAGTCATGCAGTATGGAGTTTACTGCATTAGCACTTTCTAAATCTTCAACAACAATACCCACTACACCGATTCTTTTATCCATAGCTCATCTCCTCTTTCATAAAAATAAAACCCTCGACAAAAAGTCGAAGGGTTTTTGGCATTGTATAATATTTACATACCTTTGCGTGGTCCTTCACCTTTTTGCTCGGAAAGCTCTTTGCAATCAGGAAGTTATGGACTTTTTCATCTTCTGTATCGGAAGCGCCAAAACATCAGATGCTGTCTTTATTCTAACATTTTCCATGAACAGCTGTCAATGAATAATTTTTTGAACCGTCCTTAAATATTCACTCTAATTATTCACGCTTTAATGGTCACAATAATTACCTTTGCTGACAAGGCTTCCTGCAAGGTATTCCTGTATGACTTCATCCACTACACCAGAAGCTCCGGTTATGGTTTGTATGTTGTTTTGGTCAAAAAGCTGCTTGGCTTTTAATCCCATGCCTCCTGCAATAATGCAGCTGATACCTTGTTTTGCTAAATATCCCGGTAAGAACCCCGGTTGATGACCTGGGTTGGCGATAATCTCTTTTCCGATTACTTTTTTTTGACTTTCATCTACATCATATACCGTAAACTCTTCACAATGCCCGAAATGGGCGGAAACTTGACCGTTGTCACTAGGTATAGCTATTTTCACAAATAATTCCTCCTCTTTCTATATTTTAACCCAACTGCTTATATCTTTAGTTTCCGTGCTTTCATACTCTTCTATACGGCCTTCATCACAAAACTTGGCCAGTTTATAATCTATGGGCAGTGACCCTAAATAAGGAACTTTTGCTTCCTCAGCTCCTGCTTCACCTCGGCTCTTGCCGAATACTTCTATTTTTTCCTTACATCTAGGACAAATCGTATAACTGTAGTTTTCAACGAGGCCTATTACCGAAAGATTCATCATGTTGGCCATTTTAACAGCTTTTTTGACTACCATGCCCACCAATTCCTGTGGTGATGAAACAACTATTATGCCATCCAATGGCAATGATTGCATAACGGTAAGTGGAGCATCACTGGTTCCCGGCGGTAAATCCACTAACAGGTAGTCTAAGTCGCCCCAGATTACATCGTTCCAAAACTGCTGTATGGCATTGCCTATCAGT
>CAZFME010000196.1:0-2688 GCA_964520055.1 uncultured Clostridia bacterium | reverse complement strand
ATAAGATTGATTTTAATCCTCTACCTTCCCATGTACACCCTGTGCATGTGTGTTCTACTATTTTAAAGCCTTTATCTTTTAGATGATGAAGAATGAGACAGTATATTTCTTCTGTATTTAAAAAGTTAGGTATATTGTAACTGTCTAATTCTTTAAAAACCCATTCTATGGTTCTCGCCTGGTCTTTATAAAAGATACTACCTATTATATTATATGAGTATAATATAATAGCATATTAATTTAAAGCTGGTTGTCGGAAATTTTGCTCAGTTATAACTTATTTGATATAATGATCAAAAAAGTTGAGGTGTTTTTATTGAAGGTTGAATTTTTAGGTCATGCAGCTTTCTTAGTTACAGAAGGTGACTATACTCTGCTTTTTGATCCTTTTTTGACGGGAAATCCTTTAGCATCTAAAAAGGCCGACGAAGTCAAGCCTACACATATTTTTATCTCTCACGCTCATTCAGATCACTTAGGTGATGCAGTAGCAATTGCAAAAAATTCAGGTGCTAAAGTATATACTGTTTTTGAAATGGCAGAGATGTTTGAAAAGGAAGGAGTAGAGGTTGATGCAGGTAATTTAGGTGGTAGACTGCCGGCAGATTTTGGTAGTGTAAAATTGTTCCAAGCCTTTCATGGAAGTGGCATAGCAGGAGGTCATGCTTGTGGATTTGTAGCGGAAATTGGCGATAAAAAAATCTACTTCGCAGGAGATACAGCTCTTTTTGGTGATATGAGTTTATTACAGAGTGAAGAAATAGATCTAGCTCTACTGCCTATCGGTGATGTTTTTACAATGGGAATCGAAGATGCAGCCAAAGCAGTTAAAATGATTAAACCTAAAAATGTAATTCCGATGCACTATAACACCTTCCCACCAATACGAAAAGATCCGATGGAATTTAAAAAACTTGTGGAAGCTAATACCCAAACGAAAGTAATCATCTTAAAGCCCGGTGAATCAACAGAAATATGATGAGGAATAGAGCCGTTGCAAATAGTTATTTGCAATTTACTACATTGATAATTATTTGTCAATATCAGTACACCCATTGGAGGAAATCTATCTATAGTTTCCTCCAATCATTTACATTAAATTTCAATCTCTAAAGCTACTGGACAATGATCACTTCCTAATATCTTTGAATGAATTCCTGCATCCTTGATTTGAGTTTTTATTCTATCAGACACAATAAAATAATCAATTCTCCAGCCCACATTCCTGTCTCTTGCACGAGTGATGTAAGACCACCAAGTGTAAGCATCTTCTTTATCAGGATAAAGATATCGAAAACTATCTACAAAACCCGCCTCAAGAAGTTCTGTCATCTTTTGTCTCTCTTCATCGGTAAAACCTGCATTTTTAGTATTTGTTTTAGGATTTTTCAGGTCTATTTCCTTGTGAGCAACATTCATATCACCACAGATAATTGTAGGTTTATGAGCATCAAGTTGCAACAAGTAATCCCTAAAATCATCCTCCCAGGTCATACGATAGTCTAATCTTGTCAAGCCTCTTTGAGAATTTGGAGTGTAGACATTGACCAGGTAAAAGTCCTCAAATTCTAAGGTTATAACCCTTCCCTCCTGATCATGCTCCTTAATTCCGATTCCATATTCAACTGATAAAGGATTCTTTTTTGTAAAAATTGCAGTCCCTGAATAGCCTTTTGTTACAGCATAATTCCAATACTGCTGATAACCATCCAAGTCTAGATCGATTTGACCCTCTTGTAATTTGATCTCCTGAACTGAAAAAATATCTGCACCCATATCCTGGAAATAGTCCATAAATCCTTTCTTCAAACACGCTCTAAGACCATTAACGTTCCAAGAAACCATCTTCATTATAAAGACCCCCATCTGCAACTATTTTTACTATGTTTGTTACATAAATGTTGCTAATTTACTATATACTGATTTCTTTATTACTGGCGAATTTCCTTCTTATTCTTTTGCGGAACCGTAAACGACATATTATATGAGTGTGATATACCTATATTCATGAATAAATGGCTTATAGAGTTCACCTATGACATATCAGATATAAAATTTTATACAATATAACATGTATTACCGCTTTTTACTATTACTCTTCCTTCTCGGATACTGCATCACATGCCATGTAATACATCTTTTCAACACCGGCTTTTGAAGCTTCAAAGTTGTATGCATTATCTTTACAAATTCCAATATTACCTGCTTCTCTTACAACATCTATGTTTGCTCCACAGAAGATGAATTCCCAGTTATATTTTTCCTGCTGATGTTTTATAAGCTCCTTAACCTTTTCATAGGTAAACTCCCTGCTGGAGTTTTCCATACCATCTGTTGTTATGACAAATATAACTTTGCCGGGTCTTGACTCCTCACTTGTTTTAGATAGCCTGTAACCTATATCAAGGATAGTCTTTCCTACTGCATCCAAGAGAGTTGTGCTCCCCCTAACATAATGCTTTTTATCCGTTAGTATAGCTTTGTGGGCATCAATTCCGTTCCATAGTATTTCATACTTATCATCAAACAGAACTGCTGTGACAATCGTTTCACCTTCCAATTGTCTCTGCTTTTCAATAAAAGCATTGAAACCACCAATTGTGTCAGTTTCAAGTCCTGCCATGGATCCGCTCCTATCAAGCAGAAAAATAATTTCTGTTAAGTCCTTATTCATATTTACCATCCTTT
>CAZFME010000195.1:0-2699 GCA_964520055.1 uncultured Clostridia bacterium | reverse complement strand
ATTATTTTTTGCTTTACAACCTCTTTCATTGCTTTCTTAGCAAAAGTCAGGTATTTCCTTGGGTCAGTTTCAGATGGGTTTACTGTAAAATATTCTTTTAAAGCATTTGAGTATGATTTTTTAAGGTCTGTCGCTATGTTTATTTTGCATATACCTGAAACTATGGTTTTTTTAATAATATCATCGGATAAGCCTGATGCGCCATGTAAAACCAAGGGAATATCCACTTTTTGCCTTATTTTTTCCAGCCTATTAATATCAAGTTTTGGTTTTCTTTTATATACTCCATGGGCAGTTCCTATCGCCACAGCCAAAGAGTCTACTTTTGTTCGCTCAACAAATTCATAAGCCAAGTCAGGATCCGTATAAAAGGCCTCACTTGATTTTGCCATTCTCTCCTCTTCCCGTCCTTCCAACTCTCCTAATTCGGCCTCTACGGTAACTTGTTTTTTTCTGGCATATTCCACTACTTCTGTTACTTTTTTTATATTTTCTTCAAATCCATACATAGAGGCATCAATCATAACTGATTTATATCCTAAATCTATGCATTTTTTTATATCCGTAATATCTTTAAAATGATCCAAATGTAGGGCTATGGGGATAGAGTATCTGGCTGATGCTGCCGTTGAAATAGCAAGTATATAATCTGCTCCTGCGTATTTAACTGTTCCCGGTGTTACTGCAAGTATTACAGGAGACTTTAATTCTGCGGCTGTTTCGATAACTGCTTGTGTTGTTTCTAAATTATATATATTAAATGCGGCTATAGCATACTTTCCCTTGTTTGCCTCCAACAACATCTCCTTCGTAGAAACAATGCCCATATAGGATACCCCCTTTTTTACTCGTTCATGGATTTATAGGTTATTTTTATTGTATGTTTTGGAGTGTACCATTACTATTTCTTTTAACGCTTTTGTATTTATATCCCCTTCATAAGAGCAAAAATCTCTTGCTGCAGTACCAAAATGAAATTCAGTAGCATTAGTGAAATTTATAGCAGATTCGAGAATTTCTTTGGTCATTCCGCCGCCTAACATGATTGTTATTCTGTTCTCAGCAGTCTTTACCATTTCGTTGATGATGCTAAAATTATTGCTTATCTTTCCTCTTCCGCCGGAAGTAAGGATTCGCTTTATTTGAGGGTACTTCAATAATACTTTTACACTTGCAGCAAGATCACTTGTTTCATCTATAGCTTTATGGAAAGTAACATCAAGGTCTTTCGTAACAGATAATAGCTCTTGTAACTTTATTTCGTCAATACTTTGTTCATCATCAATTACGCCTAACACCACTCCGTTAGCACCTAACTCATATGTAATTTGGATGTCTTCCTTCATTATTTTAATATCTTCTGTACTGTAGATAAAGGATTTTGCATGGGGACGGATAATCACATTTACAGGAATATTAACATTTTGAGCTACATTCTTTATCAGGGCATAACTGGGAGTCAAACCGCCCTCTGTTCCACCCGAAATTAGTTCAATTCTTTGTCCCCCATATTCTTCTATTTTGACCGCATCATCGATGCAGGTAGCTATTATCTCTATCATATTGATCCACCTCAATTTTATTCTTTACTACTCCACTCTAATGGCAAGGCCGTTCATTTCAGAAGATTGATATGCACAGTCCATGATTACCTGGGTCTTATATGCCTCACTAAAACTGGGGGTCTCATGAAATACCCGCCCTGTATTTAGTGAATTTATAAACCATACAAGGCTTGCAGTATGAGAATCTATCATCCAACCTTGAGTCATTTTTGGGGGAGGATATATTTTTATTAGTTCTTTTAAATACTCATCATCTTCAGTGACTTGCTCAATTTCTGAAGACCTATTTCGTAAATTTTCATCGAACCACATTGGACAAAGAGGATTTTCCGAACTTATAAAAATTGATCCTTTATCGCCATATATTTCAATTCTTATTCCTTCAGCCCCTACAGCAGTTCTTGAAACCTCTATTGTTCCTATAACCCCTAGATCCAGTTTAGCTGTAATTAGAGCCCAATCGTCTACATCAACTTTTACTTTTTTCCCGTTTTTGCCGGGGCGAACCGGGATAATTGTGTCTGTGAAAGCCTGTACCGTCTCAAATTCACCCAGCAGAAAACGTGTTAAATCTATTAGATGAGAGCCCAAATCTGCAAGAGCTCCCCCTCCACTCTTTTCTTTTTGTAATCTCCATGCCATTGGCCTTTTTTTATTTATGTAACTAGAATGGTAAAGCTCTGCACGAAAGTTGAAGACTTTGCCCACTACCTTATGCTTTAATAGGGAACGGGCTCGGGCCACAGAAGGTAAAAACCTTAATACAAAAGCTACTTGATTAAAAACTAAAGCCTCTTCCACGGCCATTACCGTTTCAAGAGCAGTATGCTTATCAATGGACAATGGTTTTTCACAATATATATGTTTGCGTGCTTTTGCCGCTATTTTTATTTGTTCCCGGTGCAAAAAATTAGGGGTGCAAATGTCTACCATATCTAAGTTAGGTATTTTAAGCAGTTCCTCAATTGTTCCAACAACATTTTCAAACCCAATAGATCTAGCCAGCTCTGATTTTTGCACAGGGTGAGTGGTATAAAGGCCCTTTAGCCTTATTTTTTTATCAATTGGCACTCCTAATAATGGTATGTTTCTTAACCCCAATAGATGGGTTTTTGCTATGCCTCCAAGACCTAC
>CAZFME010000194.1:0-2804 GCA_964520055.1 uncultured Clostridia bacterium | reverse complement strand
ACCTTAACACCCGGTGCCTTGGATAGGATCTCCCGGGCCATATCGGCCGTAAGTTTTTCTTTTGTTTCTATATTAACTGATTCACAGTGACAGTTCATCACCGGAACTCTCACTGTGGTGGCTGTGATTGCCATACTATTATCACCCATTATCTTTTTTGTCTCGTTTACCATTTTCAATTCTTCAAGACTATACCCCGTATCATCAAATATGTCTATATGTGGTAATATGTTAAAAGCAATCGGATAAGGATATACCTCAGGTTTAGGATGTTCCCCATTTAGAATCATCTTCAATTGCTGTTTTAACTCCTCTACAGCATCAACACCCGTACCGGATACTGCTTGGTACGTAGAAACTACCACTCTTTTTATTTTAGCCGCATCATATATGGGTTTTAATGCCACCACCATTTGCGTCGTAGAACAGTTTGGATTGGCAATAATACCCCGATGTTTTTTGATATGGTCGGGATTGACCTCAGGTATAACCAGTGGCACATCCGGATCCATCCGAAAAGCATTGCTGTTGTCAATAACAATCGCTCCCCGTTTAACAGCTTCAGGAGCAAGCTCTAGACTTACAGTTTTGCCGGCGGAAAAAAGCGCTATATCTATACCTTCAAAAGAAGAAGGTGTTGCCTCCTGTACTTTTATTTTTTCCCCTTTGAATCCCACCATATTACCATCGGAGCGTGCTGAGGCCAGTGGCAAAATGTTCTTAACCGGAAAATTGCGTTCCTCTAGAATTTTCAACATGGTTTGACCTACAGCTCCCGTGACTCCGACTATGGCAACATTGTATTTTTTCATCATTAGCACTCCTTGCTTTATTCTCGTATTTATATGACGAGTAGCATCACTCATCATTTTATATGACCATTATTTTAATACATTACTTGTTTAAAATCAATATCATAAAAAATGACTTTTCTGTTAAAAACATAATGGTAGATTTTGTCCGCAGCTTGCATACATTTGTATGTGCATAAAGAACATTAGCATATTATATTCGACATTATGTCGCGAAATCCTTTTTTTTGAATTATTTTGCTAGTCTGGATATTGTTTTTTATAAAAAAACACTGCCATTATAGCAATGGCAGCCTAAAATTATTTTTACTTTTCCCGTATATATTTATATAGTATCACACCTGACTTCCTTTAAAATCATTTTAGTGAAAATACTCGTCAAAGACAACTTTTACCGATCTCTCAGCATCCTGGCCCTTTACTAAAAAAGTGCTGCAATTATTAAAATCTTTCTGAGCTATTACCGGTATCTTTTCTGCAAACAGCAATGCGGTAATATTTTGATTTATACTCTTTAAACCGGCCGTATCTTTATAAACGGCAGACATTTTAGACATGTTTTTACAAAGCTCCGGTTCAGTTCTCAGCTCTTCGGCTAGATTGTAAGCGGCATCTCTTTGACTCTCTTCTATTATTACTGCCTTTTCTCCTGCATCATTAGTGTACACAACTCCATCCAGGCCAATTCTATGCAATTTCCTTATTTCTTCATCTGTAAATTCTTTTTCTCTACTAAATTTGGCTATAATCAGATTTTTTTGTAGTGTAATGCCGGAAATTATAAAGTCACTTTCTTCAGGACCTACCAAAGTGCCATCTACTACATCAAAAGTAGACTTAATCCTTAGGGGTAAGTTAAATTCCTTGGCAGCACTAACGGCTCTGGGATGGATAACCTTAGCACCGTTTTTGGCCATTGCGATAACTTCATCAAAAGAAATATTAGGGATAAAAGGTGCTTCGGGAACAATCCGAGGATCGATAACTGCTATTCCGGGCACATCAGTGTAAATCTCCACTAAGTCTGCTTTTAAATATCCTCCCAACACTACTGCAGTAGTATCACTGCCACCTCGTCCCAACGTTGTAATTTCGTCTCTTTCCGTCCTACCCTGAAAGCCCGCTACTACAATGACTTTACCCTCTTTTATCTTTTCCTTAATGGGTACAGGGTCCACTTTTATTATATCTGCATTCCCAAAATCCGCTGTTGTCACTATGCCGGCTTGAAATCCTGTAATAGCTTCAGCTTTAACACCTTGAGCTTCTATGTATGATGCCATAACTGCAGCTGATATAATTTCTCCACAGGACATGATTAAATCCTGATTTTTCGGGCAAACCTTGCTCCCTTGTGCTTTCAATAGATCTATCAGAGTATCGGTAGCATAGGGATCACCTAGCCTTCCCATGGCCGATACTACCACCACCACATCATATCCCTTCTCTTTGGCCCGAAGGATGTGATTTAATACAGCTTTTCGGTTTTCGGGGGATTTCACGGATGTTCCTCCAAATTTTTGCACGATAAGGGCCATAAATCTACCTCCTAAACTTTTTTATATTTAATCAAGGTTTCGGCGATCTGAACGGCGTTCAACGCAGCTCCTTTTCTTAGATTATCGGCCACTACCCACATATTGAGCCCATTTGCCACTGAAAAATCCTGCCGGATTCTTCCCACATACACTTCATCTGTCCCAACAAGCTTAGTCGCTAAAGGGTATATATTATCGGAAATATCATCCAAGACTTTGATTCCCGGTGCTCTTGATAGCATTACTTTGGCCTCTTCTACATCAATAGTTTTTTCGGTTTCAATATTGACAGTTTCAGAGTGGCAGCGAATTACCGGAATCCTCACTGCCGTAGGGCTTATGTGTATTTCGTCGTTATGAAATATCTTATGGGTTTCATGAACCATTTTCATCTCTTCTTTAGTGTAACCGTTGTCTGTAAAAGAGTCAATATGCGGAATGGCATTAAATGCTA
>CAZFME010000193.1:1539-2813 GCA_964520055.1 uncultured Clostridia bacterium | reverse complement strand
GTTTTCATCCAGCTTTAATTGAGGCAAGGGTATGCGAGTTAGGAACAATAGTGCTGCATAGAATCCCATAGTTGTAAAACGGCTCTCCTTTCAAAAAATCTGACTTCTCCTCTTTACTTTGATTTTTAAATATCTTTAACTGTCAAATCATGTAACGATATTATCATATCACAGTGCATACTTTTAACTTGAATTATGCTTAATAATAAATTTGAATAATATTGTTGTCTTGGTTCACCGGTTACTTTAATATCAGTATTATTTCCCCTACAATCAATGCTACAATTGCTGTGATAAAACTTAACTTCACTACGATTTTTATATCTTCCGGTTCGGTTTCTCTAAGCTTTTCACCCATATATTCCCTAAAACTTGCCACGCCGCCATAGGAATTCCAACCACCCAGCCGGATTCCAAGGACTCCTGCCGTTATGGCCTCCGGTATACCGCTGTTGGGGCTTTTATGTTTTTTGGCATCTGAAAGTACCGTTTTAATTCCACGTCGGGTGTCAAGTTTCATTAAAGCAGCGGCCAACAGCATTAAAATGCCCCCTATCCTGGCGGGGATATAGTTTGCTAGGTCGTCCATTCGGGCGGAGAACCATCCGAAAGACTCATGCTTTTCATTTTTATATCCCACCATGGAATCTAATGTGTTTACCGCTTTATAGGCCATGGCTAAAGGTGCTCTTCCGATAAAGGCATATATTAAAGGGGATATGATTCCGTCGATGGTGTTTTCCGCCACGGTTTCAACGGTTGCCCGACATATTTCATCCACCGGCATATCCTGTGTATCCCGACCGACTATGTATGAAAGGCGTTTCCGGGCTTCATTGATGTCATTTTTCTTTATTTCGCGGTAGATACCCAGGGCTTCATCGGCTAGGTTGCGAACGGCCAAAACGGTATATGTCAGCCATAGGCTCATACCATGTCCAAAACATGGGTTTAATTTATATGCTGCTTTAATTATACAGTAAGTGGTGATATATGCCAAAAAAACAGTAAAAAACCAGAGTATTACCCCGGCTGTTTTAAGGCCTTTTGATGTCTTGAAAATTGTTCGGAGGTTTTTTTCAATAATGTCTATCAGTTTTCCTATAAGGACTACCGGATGAGTAGACCTTACCGGGTCACCAAGGATAATATCAAGCAAAAATGCCAATAAAATAATTATGTCCATGCTCATGAACTACCCTTCTTTAATCTCCTTATCCATTACCTCTTTCAATGCTGAAATGAGAATATCATTATCTTGTCCGCTTTTTACC
>CAZFME010000193.1:0-1529 GCA_964520055.1 uncultured Clostridia bacterium | reverse complement strand
ATAATAATTATGCCCATGCTCACGAACTACCCTTCTTAATTTTCTCATTCAGTGCCTCTTTCAATGCTGAAATGAGAATATCATTATCTTCTCTGCTTTTTACCGCCACTCGGAAAAAGCTCTCATCTAAAAACCTATAGTTTGAACAGTCCCGAATTAAAATCCCCTTTTTCTTAAGACTTTCAGCCAATCTGGATACTTTAACTTCTCCGGCTATTTTAATGAAAATAAAGTTTGCTTCCGGATAAAATGGTTGGATACCAGGTATGCTTTTTAGATTTTCCCAAAGCCTAATCTTTTCCTGGGAAATATATTTACGGGTCTTATCTATGTACTGTTTATCACCCATTACTTCAGTTCCTACAAATCCTGCAAAAGTATTGATGTTCCACGGATCTTTCAATGTATGAAATCTTTTTATAAGTTCAGGATTTGCCAAGACAAAACCCAAGCGCAGGCCGGGCAATGCGAAAAATTTGGTGACGGATTTTAAAATGATAAGGTTGTCATATTCTTTAATAAATCTTACCATGCTCTGATTTACATCTACAAAATCCATAAATGCCTCGTCCAGCATAAGATAAGAGTCTTTATTTTGTAATTCTTTCAGTATTATCGCTAAATCCTGTTTTTGTATAAGTTTCCCTGTGGGATTGTTAGGATTGCATATGATAAACAAGGAATGTTGGGTTATCCCGTCTTTGATATTATCAAATAATTCTATATCAAACCTGAAATCATTCATTCTAAGATTTATAAATACCGTTTCAATTCCTCTGCTCTCACATGATAGAGTATATTCCGAAAAGGTGGGAGAAGGAATTATTGTTTTAGATGGTCTTAAAGCTTCAAGAACTATATTTATAAGTTCCACAGAGCCGTTACCGGGCATTAGATTTTCCGGATTTGTACCGTAATAATTTGCTGCCGCTTCTTTTAGCTCACTTTGTTCCACATCCGGGTAGTGTACGATATCCTGAATACGATTAATAATAATTTCTTGCACTATGGGAGGATACCCTAATGGGTTGATATTGGCACTAAAATCCAAGATACGGTCATAGGGTATATTAAGTTCCTTCGCCGCTTTATAAACATTTCCACCATGGATGGGCTTTTTCTCCATTTTAACCTCCCTTCCGCCGCTACCGGCGACAGCACAAATAGTAACGAAAATCGATATTCAGTTCGGGTATTCTTTTACGCCAGTCTTATTTGAATGAAAATACATTTATATGTAAACTTAAGTAGAACGACTAAAAAAAGGCTTAAAGTTTGAGATTTAGGTTTGCGAAAACCGAAACCATTGAAAAATTATTCTAGGCGAATATTATTTCCGGTTTTATAAGACCTGTTTTGCACTGGGGTAATTCTGGATAACTCTCGGACCGTTATTGTCCGTATGAGTTTTTATAATGCGATATGTCAAATCATAATTAAGCATTATATCCCTTGTTTTATTCCAAAAACCCCTGGATACAATATGTCCTTTTTTAAAAAAGACACCCATTACCGATCCGCTGTGTGCC
>CAZFME010000192.1:0-2835 GCA_964520055.1 uncultured Clostridia bacterium | reverse complement strand
CGTCTGCTGCCAGACAAGATCTTCACCACTTTCAACGTCTTTATTTGAACTCATGTTATTTCTGGTAGCGGGAGACAGAAATGCTTTGAGTTTTTCCTCTATTATTCTCGGATTTTCCCCGGCTTGTATGGATAACATACCCTCTATCATCACTTCTTTTATAAGTATTTCTTCACGGCTTCTCACTTTAAGCTTTCCGGCTATAGGTATAAAGAATAAGTTTGCAATTAACGACCCATAAAAGGTAGTGATTAGGGCTACAGCCATGCCAGGGCCTATCAATTCGGGGCGGTCCAAGTTTTTTAACATATTAATAAGCCCAATAATCGTGCCTATTAAACCAAAAGCAGGAGCTAATGCACCCATTGTTTCAAAAATCCCTTGCCCTTCACTATGCCTCTCCTCTAAAAAGGCAAGTTCAGTTTCCATTATATTTCTGACCAGGTCCGGATCCGTTCCATCTACAATTAGCAATATACCCTTTTGCATAAAATCATCTTTCAACTGATAGGCTGCGTCTTCCAAGGCTAGTAAACCTTCTCGTCTAGCAGTTTCAGCAAGACTTATGATCGTACTTATAACTTCTCCTGCTTCCATGGGCTTTTCGGTAAAAACAATCTTTAGTATTTTCATTACACCGGTCAGTTTTGAAAAAGGGTAGTTGACTAATGTTGCTGCTAGAGTACCACCTAATACTATTAATGCGGAAGGAAGGTCTATAAAAGCCTTTAATGTTCCTCCCATATAAATGGCCCATATAAATAAGATGATGCCACTTATAATACCTATAATTGTTGCCAAATCCATTCTGCGCTACACTTCCCTTCAAAATTTACAAGTTTCACTGCAGAGGATATGCCTTTTATATTGTATGACTTTACTGATGATCTCATCTGTTTTCTCTAGAACTATGATTTTTTTATCTGTAGTCAGTGTCACTACAGTGTCAGGTGTAGACTCCATAGTTTCAATCAATTCTGCATTGAGCACAAAAGTTTTTCCGTTAAGCCTTGTAAGTTCTATCATTTTGACACCTCTATTTTCCGGGCTTGACGAAAATCAAGCCCGGCGATTTCTTGTTTTTACCGCTTTATATTCACTAACTCTTGAAGCATTTCATCAGAGGCGGTGATTATTCTCGAGTTGGCCTGAAATCCCCTTTGTGTTATTATCATCTGAGTAAACTCTTCTGAAAGATCTACATTAGACATCTCTAAATATCCCGGGGCAATGGCGCCACGGCCGCCGGTACCGCTCTCCCCAATCTGAGGCTCTCCGGAGTTGTTGGAATAACGGTACATATTTTGCCCGGCTTTTATCAAGCCTGCAGGATTATCAAAATTAGCAAGGGCTACCTGAGCTAGCTGTCTGCTATAACCATTGTCAAAGATACCGGTTATAACCCCTGTTGTATCAGTGGTAACATCCGTAAGAGTCCCTGCTGCATATCCGTTTTGATAAGCAAGAGCTATATTTGTTTCCTTAGCATATTGTGTAATGGTAGAAAAATCAACGCTAAATTCTATATCAGCAGCACCATTATTGGGTTTGTAGGTAACATTATCTTCTGTAACGGTTTCTATTTTACCACTGCTGTCAAAGGTTATGGTACCTTCATTGTTTTCTATATCAGTATCAGTTCCGTCGATATGAGTAATTTTGTATTCCCATTCGTTAGCTGTTGCTGTTTTTTTAGTAAATTTTATTGATAAATCATGTGCATGACCTTGTGAATCAAATATTTTAAACGGCTGTAAATATGTTTCACCTTCGGCTGTATCGGCGTTAAGGTTTTTTGCAAAACTCATTTCAGTCGTAGCCGATGCCGGAATCATCATACCTTCTCGAATTTCTATGCTTCTGATCGACTGCGGTGATTTATCATTTGGAACTTCATGTTTCACTGTATCTTGCCAACCCATAACTTTAAGTCCGTTAGTGGTGCTTATTAGATTACCGTTTCTATCAAAATCAAAGTTACCGGCTCTGGTGAAGTACATGTCCTGACCATCGGCTAAAATAAAATAACCTTTGCCTTCGATGGCCATATCGGTCATATTACCGGTAGATTCAGCATTACTTGGTGAGTGTATGGTATCAATCGCTGCTATAGTCATACCCAGCCCAACCTGCATAGGATTGGTACCTCCACGGTTTCCTTGAGGTGATGCCGCTCCACGCATGGTTTGGCTTAAAGTATCCTGGAATATTACTCGACTTTTTTTAAAGCCTACGGTATTTACATTTGCAATATTATTTCCGATGACATCCATCCTTACCTGATGGTTTCTGAGGCCGGTCACCCCAGAAAACATTGACCGCATCATCAATAATTCCTCCTTATTTTGGTGCCTGCTCCTTCAGTCGTTCGGGAGCTTTAAGCCTCCTGGCGGTCCGGCTTACATAATTACGGCACCGTCTATATTTGTAAACACATTTTCTTTTATATTGGCCCCGTCAATAACTGTAATTACAGTCTTGTTTTTTATGCTGACAACAAAGGCCATATCCTGCATTAGTATAAGTGATTCTCTTACACCCTTTTGCTTAGCTTTGTCAACAGCATTGTTGAGTATTTCTTTTTGATCGTCCGTTAATCTTATATTTCTCATGTTCATGCGCATTCGGGCATGTTGGGAAATTTTAAGCTCCTTTTCTTCTATTTTTTGCTGAAGTATTTGATCAAAGCTATTTTTTAGACCCGTTTGTAGCTTTTTTACCCCCGTTGAGGCCGGTGAAATGCCTGCATTTGTTTTGGATTGTATTTTATCAGAATAATTCTGCATTCTGCCCCCACCTCTTTTATCTTATCTCAGCCACATTCTCAATTGGCAC
>CAZFME010000191.1:0-2859 GCA_964520055.1 uncultured Clostridia bacterium | reverse complement strand
TTCCGATGAGCATGGCCGGTACTCCCATACACCACTGTTCAAATGTTACCACTGACAGCACTTCCTGCGGTGTCATACCGAGAACCATCATTGAAGCCAGTTCCCTGCTCCGCTCCGACAGTGTTATAACCGAAGAACTGTATATTATTGCAAAGCCTATTATTACACTGATAAGAGCATATATATAAATCATACTGCCATATGAAGCCATCATTTCCTTAAACATATCAAGTTTTTGATTTCTCTCGTCTATGGAGCTTATAGTATCGGTGTACATGTACTTATCACGGAGAGAAGCCACCTCTCCCTTATCAATATTCAACATACATGCGGTTGCCAGGCCTTTTTGTTTTAAAAAATCCTGTAATCCACCTAGTTCCATATATGCGTTGATCCCAGTATACTGGGGAATGATTCCGACCACTTCTAATACCCCGTCTTTTTCACCGGCTTTCATGGGGCTTTCCACATTAAGCTTTGTTCCGACTTTTGCATCAAGCAGTTTTGCCAGTCTTTCCGATAACAACAGACCACTTTTGGGAGGAGTTATTTTATTATAATTATCATCTAAGATATTATAAAGGCGACCTGTTTCAGAAAGACCTAATAGAACCGCATCTTTCTTTCTCCACTGATTTTTTAGAGTAACCGGGACTTCTGCCATAGTTTCTACATGACTTACCCCGGGAATAGCCGTCAGTTCCCTGATGATACTCTTCTGATTCATAGGACTTGCAAAGCTCATCTTTACATCATAAACTTCCACCCTTTCATACTGATCGAACATCATCTTCTGCATCAAATCATTCATTGACCACGTAAAACCGGAGATGGCAAAACAAAACATTATTCCCAGAAATATAAATAGACTGCGTCCTTTGTTCCGGGTTAAATTTCGTACGGCCATCATTCCCTGGACACTGAGCAACTCCCATATAATCCTTATTTTTTCAAGGAATACTCTCTTGCCCCCGATAGGTGCAGGAGGCCTGAGTGCCTGGGCCGGTTCTAATGCCAAAACTTTTTTGCTGCCTTGGTAGCCCGCTAAGACTGAAAAAATCAAAGAAAGGGCTATCCCCAAAATTATTAGATACCAAGAGAATCTGCCTTCAAGGCCCGGTAGGTTGAAAAATACCTGAAAAATCGATGTCAAAGGATAGGACAGAAACGCTCCGGCCACTACACCCAACAAACCCCCGGCTATGCCGATAACTAAGGCATAGGACATATAATGAAAAAGGATTTCTTGTGATGTATAACCATCAGCTTTTAAAATCCCTATTTGCCCCCGCTGTTGTTCTATCAATCTCTTAAGGGTGATGTATAAAATCACGGCTGCAATTGAAAGAAACATTATAGGCATGGCTTTTGACATGGCAACTAGACCTTTGAGCTCCTCGCTCAGGAGCAAATGGCTTATCTGTTCATCTCGTGGAATCAAACTCTTTAGTCCATAAGGCTTTAATTTGACCTCCAATTCAGTCTTCACTTTATCAAAGTCCGTATCCGGTTTCATGGTAAAGACTAACTCATTAAAGGTCTTTTCATCGGGAAACAGTTTTTCCATACTACTTAGTGGAACAAAAGCGATACCGAAGGTTTCCGGAGAAGGATACAAATCCGCTGCAGTGCGAAGAGAATATATAAATTCCGGACTGCTTGCCACTCCCACTATGGAAAGTTTTCTTTTCTTACCTGATGCTATTACTTCAATCTCATCATTCAGATTGTGATTATTGGCTTCGAAAAACTTATTGTCAATCCAGATATTCATGACCTTATCCTCAAGGGGATTACCTGTATTTAGAAAGGCTGCATTTATGGGGTTTTCTCTACCTGGCTCCACTGAAACCAGACGCAAATAGACATTTTTTTTACTCTCCGGCTTAAGTACCATCACTTCTTTTACAAGACGGCCCTGGATTTCTTTTATTCCTTCAATATCTTTCAGTTTTTTTACCTCATCCCGTGGTATGCCTTTCACCTGTACAAACCCATCGGCAAAATTTTGGTTTTCGTAAAAACTTTGTTGTGAAGTTTGTAAGGTTTCCACCATAGTCGAAAAAGCCGTGAATACCAAAAGCCCCAAAGTTATAATTACAATACAGGCCAGATATGCTCCCTTATTTTCCTTAAGATCTCTTATCATCTTTCTATAAAACATCACCAGGTCACCTTCTCCGGCGGTAATGGATTTTCATTTTTTTCAATTCTATCAAGCCTGCCGTCTTTTAAATAAAACACCCGATGGGCTATTTGAGCTATGGCAGTGTTGTGGGTTATTATGACAACGGTTTTGTTATATATATCACTAAAACTTTTAAGGAGTTTTAAGACTT
The DNA here is from genome assembly GCA_964520055.1 of uncultured Clostridia bacterium. GTDB lineage: Bacteria > Bacillota > Thermosediminibacteria > Thermosediminibacterales > Tepidanaerobacteraceae > DUNY01. Next base: position 520 of record CAZFME010000191.1, on the reverse strand, counting down.
GAATGCTAGTTTTAAAGTCTAAGGCTCCTGTAGGTTCATCACATAACAACATCTGAGGATTTTTTGCAAGAGCTCTGGCAAGTGCTATCCGCTGCTGTTCTCCTCCGGATAATTGAGAAGGAAAGTGGTCCCCTCGATCAGAAAGACCCACCTGCTCAAGCATATCTTCGGCAGAAAGAGGATTTTGGGATATTTGTACCGAAAGGGTGATATTTTCTAGGGCCGTGAGATTTGGCATCAAATTATAAAATTGAAAAACAAAACCAACCTCATATCGACGATAATAAGTAAGCTGTTTTGTATCAGCCTGATGCAGTGGTGTGTCTTTATAATAAAGCTTTCCGCCGCTTAGTTTATCCATTCCACCTATGATATTGAGTAAGGTGCTTTTCCCTGAACCGCTGGGGCCAAGAACAGCTACTACCTCACCTTCCATCAGCTCAAAGCTTGCATCTTTTAAAGCTTTCACCGTAACTTCGCCCATTTGATAAAACTTTTTGAGATTTTCAGCCACAAGTAT
>CAZFME010000190.1:0-2922 GCA_964520055.1 uncultured Clostridia bacterium | reverse complement strand
CCTCCGGCACCGGTAGCTGCACCCTGATAAGGTTCTACGGCTGAAGGGTGGTTGTGACTTTCAACTTTCATGGCCACCGCCAAATTATCTCCTATGTCAACAATTCCGGCATTTTCCCCTGGCCCTTGTAGTACTTGGGGGCCTTGAGTGGGAAAACGCCTTAATACCGGTTTTGAATTTTTATAGCTGCAATGTTCTGACCACATCGCACTGTACAGGTTTAGTTCCAAATAGTTCGGCTTGCGTCCCAGTATTTTTAATATCTCGTCAAATTCTAAATCGGTTAAGCCCAGTTTTTTAGCTTCTTCCCTACATACCATGGACTTTACCTCCTTCTACATACTGCAGAATAGACTTAAAGATTCTGAGGCCATCGGTGTTGCCCAGAATTTCCTCGGCACAACGTTCGGGGTGCGGCATCAAACCCAATATATTTCCTGCTTGGTTTGCTATCCCCGCTATATTTTCTAAAGAACCTACAGGATTGTACTCTTCCAATGAATTTCCGTTCTCATCACAATAAGTAAAAATTATTTTATTTTGGGTTTTTAATTGTTGTATCATTCTTTTATCGGCATAATAATTGCCATATTTACAGGCAAGTGTCAAGCGGATGACTTCGCCTTTTTTGTAAAGACCGGTAAAAGGAGTATCACTGCTTTCCACCCGAACGAAAATATCATCACAATGAAACTTCAAGTCTTTGTTAATCAATACCGTTCCCGGTAAAAGACCGGCTTCCAGCAATATTTGAAATCCATTACCAATACCCAGTATATGCTTTTGGGCTTGGACCGCATCTCTGATGGATTTCATAACTTTTGAACGGGCAGCCAATGCACCTGGGCGTAGATAATCGCCGTGAGAAGCTCCTCCCGGAAGAATGATGAGATCAAAATCTTGTGGGCCAAAAGTCTCTTTGTGGAAGACATATTCTACAGGCTGGCCCAGGATATTTTTACAAACATGATAACAATCACCGTCACCGCTGGTTCCGGCAAACTTTATCACTGCACACCTCATAGTCAAGCCTCCACTATTTCATAATCATAATCTTCAATTACGGGATTTACCAAAACTTTTTCACATAATTCCTCCGCCATTTCCTGAGTTTTAGCTATATCGCAAGCATCGATTCGTACTTCGTAATACTTGCCGGTTTGTACATCTTTAACATGTTCAAATCCGGAACTTGAAACAGTTGCCTTTATCGCATCGCCTTGTGGGTCTAACACTCCCGTCTTGGGAAAGGTATATACTTTTACCAAAAACATATACTCAGCTCCTTTTATTATAGTAAAAAGCAATCATTATTTTACCACAGATAATACCTGCTTGGAGTTGCCTGTTGAATTTATTATAAGGCATATATGACCTTCTATTATCAGTATTGAGATTACCGATAGTATTCCCTTATTGCTTGTATAATTCTGCGTATTTTTATAGACCCTTTGACTTATCACCTCTTCTTTTAGAACGTTTATCTTCTAAAAACAGAAAAAGGGCAGACTTTCTCTACCCATGGCATTTATTTCATATATATATGGCTAAGTTTCAGCCAAAAAGTACAATAGATATAATTACCTTATAGCCAGGGTGGTTACGGCCGCCCGGTAGAGACTTTCGGGCCTATTCCCGAAATTATATAAGGCTTTGTGGAATTATTGAATTTTTTTGTAATTATATATTATCATAGGCTTAGTTTTTTAGCAATAGTATTTACGAACATTTATTAAAAATGTTCTAACATCGTGCGGATTTAGAAAATTTGTAATAAGTAAAGCAGGAACTCTTGTGAAAAGAAAGAACTTAGTAAGGAGATAATAAAACGGGAGGCAAGTCATGGAACCACAAGCTGCAATTATTAATATTATTCAATCTTTTAACAACCCAGTTCTTGATGCTTTTTTTGTTGCGATTACAAACCTGGGAAGCAGTATTTTTTATTATATAATGATTCCCGTATTTTATTGGAGTGTCAATAAAAAAGCGGGAATAACACTGACTGCATCATTACTATGCTCAATGTATATCAATGTGGCAATAAAAGAAGTTGTTGCTCTTGCACGCCCCATAGGGTATCCGGGAATAAGGAGTTTGTTCGTCATATCTGCAGAAGGTTTCTCTTTCCCCAGCGGTCATGCGCAAGGAACATCCACCTTTTGGGGAGTAATTATAAAATGGTACCGCAGTCGTCGCATTTATAGGCTTGGAATAGCTATCATCCTATTGGTAAGCCTTTCAAGGCTATATCTTGGTGTACATTGGCCAGTAGATGTTTTGGCAGGTATTATATTGGGTCTGGCTATATCCTCTGTTTTCGTATTCATATCAAGAGCATGCAGGCCCATATCCCTGATTGCTAATGCCCTTCTCTCCATAATTATTCCTATTATACTGGTCTGTTTATTCCCTCATAGGGATAACTTCGTTTATATGGGAATGCTATCGGGTAGCTGGTTGGGATATATCTTTGAAGAGCATTTTATCGGGTTTGAACCGGAGAATAGAGGTAGGTTAAAAGCCGTCATAAAATACCTAATAGGCATTATAGGTTTTTTATTGATTTATATAGGTTTGAAATCAATTCTCCCACCTTATAATGCTTATCATATGCTCCGATATTTTATCATTGGATTATGGTTAACATTTGTAGCACCTGTTTTGTTTCGATGGTTGGATTTATGAAATCTCCTCCAGATCTATTTCATAAGCCCTACGTGCCAAGTGCTGCCAATTCATTTTTATCCCCCTTTCAATATGACCTGCTACAATATATGAGGGAAAGGGTTAAAGTGATTTAAAAGAAGCTGCTTATTTTCTGATAACACTTTTATCTACTTAACAATATGATATAGTGAGAATTGCATTGGGAGGGGGAAGTATGCTGTCACGCCAACAGTTTGGATCCAGAATCTTATA
>CAZFME010000189.1:887-2926 GCA_964520055.1 uncultured Clostridia bacterium | reverse complement strand
AATATGCCGGCACGGTAATAACCGCTTTAGTAATTTTCTCTCCCAAAAAGCTTTCAGCATCCTGCTTTAGTTTCTGTAAAACCATTGAAGACAGTTCCTGCGGTGTAAATGTCTTACCATCAATAGTTACTTTGTGATCGGTACCCATGTATCTCTTTATAGACTGAACGGTCCTTTCGGGGTTTGTTACAGCCTGACGCTTTGCTAACTGGCCTACCAAACGCTCCCCTTCCTTGGTAAAAGCAACTACCGAAGGAGTAAGTCTTGACCCTTCCGCATTATTAATAATGGCAGGCTGACCGCCCTCCATATATGATACTACAGAGTTTGTTGTACCAAGGTCAATACCTATTACTTTACTCATGCAAAATCACCTCTGTTAATTTTTAGCAACTTTAACCATGCTTGGTCTAATAACTTTAGAATTATACATATAACCTTTAAGCATAACTTCTGCTACTGTGTCAGCCTTATACTCTTCACTTTCAATCATCATAACCGCATCATGATAGCTCGGATCAAAAGGCTTCCCTAGTGCTTCAATTTCTTTTACTTCATGTTTTTTAAGTATTTTTATAAACTGTTGGTAAATAAGTTCAACCCCTCTGTATAGGACATTATCCTTTAATTCTACCGACTCCAGCGCTCTCTCTAAATTATCTATCACAGGCAAAATATCTTTCACTAATTCTTCACCGGCATAAAGATGCATTTCCTGAATATCTCTCTGAGTTCTTTTTCTGTAATTCTCAAAATCAGCCTGTGTCCTAAGCCATCGGTTTTTGTATTCATCGATCTCTTTTTGTTTTGCTTCAATGATTTTATTATAATCATCATGTGCTTCTTGTGCATCAATAACTTGCTCATGTTTACTTTCTTTTTCTTCATCTTCTATGTCCTTTTGCTCATCCCCTATATCTTGTTCCTGTCTATCACCACAAATGCTCTTATAATCCTTGAATTCTTCACTATTGTTATCATTTTTTTTGCAAGAGGCACCTTCCCCTGGCTTTATAGTCAATGGTCCATATCCCCTTTCATTTTAAAAATCCATTTCACTGATACTCATCGATGACTCTTGAACGGTTTTTTGACCGGCAGATACATCGTCACGTTTTTTTATTATGGTATTAATTCTCAAAATAGCTTCTGAAACTTCTGCTGCCGCCTTTAAAGCATAGGACTTTACTCTGGCTGGATCCAATACCCCAAGCTCCACCATATCAGCAAGCTGTCCATTATCACAGTTTATGCCGATGGAAGCAGCATCGTTTTTTGTTTGTGTGTATATAACTTCTTCCACTTTTTCCAGAGGATTGTGGCCTGAATTGTATACAATTTGAGCCAAGGGCTTTTTTAAAGCTGATATGACACAATCTACACCATAAGCAGCCATGCCTTTGGTTTTATTCCTCTCCTTTTCCAGTTCACGGGACATAGCTATTTCAACAGCTCCGCCGCCGGGTACCATGCCGTAAAGGACCGCAGCTTGAAGTGAAGAGGCAGCATCTTTCGCAATGCGTTCCCGCTCGTCTACTACTTCCTCGGTAGCCGCACCTACCATGACTGTAGCCATGGGCGCACCTTTTCCGCCAACGATTCTAAGCTGTTTTAGCTTCTCATCTTCATAAACCCTTTCGGCTTGGCCGACGTAATCTTGTATCTCTTCCACCGGTTTTTTAAGGCCCAGCTTTTTTATAATACGTGCACCAGCATGTTCAGAAACCTTTTCCATATCTTTTCGAGATACTCTTTCCAAAGCTATAATCCCTGCATCGGTCAATATTTCCTCAGCTTCATCGTTGATGCCTTTATCGACTAAAATCAGGTTAACCTTTAATTTAATTATTTTGTTAAGATTTTCCTTGAATTCTTCTTTAAGCTCAAGGTAGCGCGCAAAACCCGCCTCGGTCCTCAAGGCTTCAGGTGCAACTTCTTCAGGCTCCAAGGCATCATCTATCAGTAAGACTCTAGGGTCGGAAAGCTCCTCAGGCATTTGACTGTTCATCTTTTCCTTGTCTATTATGAGGCCGAGAAAT
>CAZFME010000189.1:0-877 GCA_964520055.1 uncultured Clostridia bacterium | reverse complement strand
ATGTCCTTTAACTTGTAATTTTTATCTCTAAGTTTTTCTTCACCTACCAGTTTTGCAGCCTCAGTAACCAATTCAGCTATGTCCCTGTTTTCTCTTCCGGCTATTAAGGCAATGTTTTTCAGGTTAGGATCATCCATATCCTTAACAGCGATTATTTTGGATTTCAGGGTTTCCTGAGCTTTATTTATGCCGATTTTTATACCCTCAATAACCCGAGCAACCGGTACCCCTCTTAGTATTTGACCTACCCCTTCGGATACCATGGTTCCGGCCATAAGGGTAGCGGTAGTAGTGCCATCACCCACTTCTTCCTGCTGAGCCTTTGCTATATTTATTAGTATTTTTGCTGCGGGATGATTTACATCCATTTGTTTTAATATAGTGACTCCATCGTTGGTTATAGTCACTTCTCCGAAACGGTCCACTAACATAATATCGAGACCTTTGGGTCCAATGGTTCCTTCAACGGCTGATGCCACGGCTCTTATTGCATTTGAATTGGTTATCAAAGCTGCCAATTTTTCATCGACTTCTTGCGTATTCTCTTTAAAAGACAATATAAATACCTCCTCTTTTAATTACAGCATGGCTGATACAGTTTTTGTCAGATAATCCGTCACCTGCTCAAGTATGGATATAACCCTGGAATACTCCATACGGGTCGGCCCCATAATCCCTAATAATCCGAGGTCTTTTCCATCTATAAAAATGCTTGAAGTCACTATACTGAGATCTTGCAATTCTACCAGGGGGTTCTCATTTCCGATGGTAACAGTTATAGTATTAGGTTTGGATGAAGATTTCAGTGCCTTAATAATCAATTCATGTTGTTCCAACAGGGAAAAAAAGTTCTTTGCTTTCTCCACATCCTGAAACT
>CAZFME010000188.1:0-2933 GCA_964520055.1 uncultured Clostridia bacterium | reverse complement strand
ACCTATGTATAAATATACACAGTTAACTTCGTCAATCAAAACGTCATCAAGACTAATCAAGACTACTGGTAGTTAACTCTCAGTTTCTCTAAATCTTTGCCTAAAGGATAATAACTTCTTTTCACTCAAGGGGCGTACGACCAATTATACAGTCCTCAACTGATTGTCGGTACGGTGGACAAGGTGTTTGGTCGCCATAGCCCACATCAATGTAGGTAACAATCTCAATATAATCCGGAAGGTTAAAGTATTCTCGCAATCGTTGTCTAATCTCGCTGGTTTCATTGAAGGTAAGCCAAACACTATCAAGACCATATGCATAAGCTGCTAGCACGATATTTTGACCAGCTGCACCTGCATCTAACAAGATATTTTTTTCTGGCATGAAGCGGTTTGCCCTATAGACACGCATGTCTTGACAAATAACCAAATGCACTGGCCCACCTGGTACGTCGCTACCTCTGAACATACCAGGTACCTTGCTCTCGCGGACAACAAGGTAACGAATCGATTGAAGATTGCATGCATGTGCAGCCCACAACCCAGCGTTAAGGATTTTATCAATTAGTTCATCTGGGACGGTATCGCTTTTGAATTCCCTTACGGAACGACGCTCCATTAAAATACGAGTAAATGCAGCTGCCTCTTGCGGTGTTACCGGAGCTGGAGCAAAGGCAGAAAGGTCGATTTGTTCACCACGAGCGAGGCAATCAGCAAAACCTATCAACGTTTTAGCGAAGCGATACTCAGGCGCATCTAGAGGTAGCCCTCGTTTTTCCCATATGCCAACCAAACGCTTCGCGTAATCCGCCTGTGTTGGATTTAATCTTTGTTTCCTGTATGCCGCAGCATAGGTCTGTATCTCCAGTCTGTGATGCAGACGCTCACGAAAGCGGGCACGGAATTCAGTTTCATCCATTGCCATAAACTCATCGTCTGTTATGGCACTCAATTTTTGTCTCCAAGCCTTTCTTTCTTCTGGTGTCATTTTCATAATCATTGTCACCTCGTATGATATTTTGTGGGGTTTTGATTATTACTACAGTGAAACAAAATAATGGGACATAGACAAATTTATAGTTGTCACTATCCCTTTAAGCTATTGAGGATGGTTCTGTTCATCTCTGTAGTTATATGCCCATAGAAGGGTCTTGTGAACTTCATCACCAAAAAAGGTAAGGGTCGATTCGAAAAACCCGATGTAATTGTTACAGCTGTTTAAAAAGCAAGCAAAAGTTCGTATCGTCTTCCTAAAACAGTTATGGACCCTATAACCAGGTACTCACCGCATCCTTCTTGGCTATTAAAGCCTACAAGGAACAGCTCAAAATATTTCACAAGACCATCAAAGAACAGTTTAAGCTTACTCCTAGTACGTTATACATTTAAATCATGAGTATCAGGAGTCATTAATTACCTTTCTTAATAGTATTATTTTCATGATGTTGCTCACAGTCTTTTCCAGTAATTTATCCCCCCTTTCCATTGCTTCTTTAAGATCCATTGGCTTCTCTATGATACTGAACATTGCAGTGATCCCTAAATCATATAATTCCTCATAACCTTTCAGGAGTGAACCCGAAACACATATCACAGGCTTATTATATTTTTTTGCGACTTGTGCGACCCCAAATGGGACTTTGCCAAACTTTGTCTGGTAATCGGTAGCCCCTTCACCAGTTAAAATCAAGTCTACATCCTTTACCTTTTCTTCAAAATTTGAAAGTTCCATTACAATTTCTATCCCAGGCCTTGATTGTGCATCTAAAAATGCTATTAAAGCTGCTCCTAATCCGCCGGCTGCCCCAGCGCCTGGTAAATCTTTAACATCTTTACCAAGGTATTCCTTTATTACTTGGGCAAAATACTCCAAATTCTCATCTAAGATTTTTACCATTTCATATGTAGCACATTTTTGTGGGCCATAAACAGCCGAAGCCCCTTCCGGACCACATAAAGGATTCTTTACATCGGAGGCAATAACAAAATTCACATCTTTAACCCTATTATCAAAACCCGAAATGTCTATTTTGTCAAGTTCACTTAAATAACCTCCGCCAAATTTTATATCATCACCGTTTTTATCTAGGAATTTCGCTCCCAGTGCTTGTGCCATACCGGCTCCGCCATCATTGGTTGCACTGCCACCGATGCCTATAATAATATTTTTGCATCCTAAATCCAACGCCGCTTTTATTAATTGGCCCGTGCCGTAAGTAGTAGTCTTCATAGGATTTCTTTCATCACTTTTTACTAGATTCAAGCCCGAAGCTGCCGCCATTTCAATAACTGCAGTATTGTCGGGTAAAAGTCCAAAAAAAGAATCTATTTCTCTCCCTAATGGATCAAGAACACGAGTTTTGATTATCCTACCATTGTTGGCAGAAACTATCGCATCAGTAGTTCCCTCTCCACCGTCTGCCATAGGAATCACTATTGTATCTATATTTTCATTGATTCCCAAATCACTTTTAGTACTAAAAATCCCCTTCTCCATAGCTTGAGCCGCATCCATAGCAGTTAAACTTCCTTTAAAAGAATCCGGTGAAACAAGTATTTTCATTATACTACTCTCCACTTTGTCATTATAGATAAGTCTAATTTATAGTTTAACAGTAATTTTAAATTATTTTTATATGCAATATGCTCTATTTTATGACGTGTATTTGTACTATTTTGAGCAAAATGCAAAAGCTGCCCATTGACTTAAGACAGCTTCATATTTTTCAACACTATATTATGTTTTTCTGACACCACCGGCCGCTACGATGGGAACATGATTTCTCTTTCTTCGGGGAACCTTTCCGTCAATAAAGAAATCTTTCAGTTTTTTAAATCCCGTCCCTCCCAAAGGTTTGAATCTGAGATGAGGTCTTCTGCATTTTCCAAACCTACTGACAGTCTGATGAGACCATCTGTTATACCGGTCTGTA
>CAZFME010000187.1:0-2960 GCA_964520055.1 uncultured Clostridia bacterium | reverse complement strand
CCGGCAGTTCTTAGCTTTGAATCAACTTTCACCTGTACTTTAATATCCGGGAACATATCCCGCCATTGATATTTAAGCTCTTTCCATTCCTTAGGATATTTTCGATGGACTGTCTCGCCAAAACCAAAGATATCCACACCCCACTCCCTTTGGGCCTTTTTTAAAACTGACTCGATTTCATTTTTTATTACTGCAGTTTTTCGCTGTTCTAACATCTTGAACATCTCGATATTAGTCAACTCTACATTTGACAGTTGTTCTGCTAAATTGCCTTCTTCTTTTATCTCAACGGTTATAATCAGTTCACCGTTTTGGAATTCAGGGGTTATCTTGCTGCTTGCCCTTATTATTTCTAGGGCAACATTTTTTGTTTCCTCTTTCGGTGATTTGACAACGATAATTCCGCTTTTTACTTTTCCGAGGATCCAGTTAAGCCCCCGGGTCTCCGGGCGATCAAGAAAGCCTACAAGTTTTTCTTTTTTAAATACAGCAGCACCTGTGACCCGCATCTTTTTATTTTTGCTGTCCTTTTCATTTATTATTTCAATTCGACATACTACAGGGTCTGTGGACAGACTTGAAAGTTGCTTAAAAAAATCATTGAGGTTCACATTTACAGCTGTTGACGTTCCACTACTGGTTTTAATCATGCCTTCAATGGCTTTTGCGGGGATTTTTTCCTGTTCGTGCTGGGCATGTATAACATCACTTGCCTTACCCTTTGCTATGAGTAACCAGCTAAGGCGCCGGGGTTCCGGGTCACGATCAAAAAAATCCAACAAAGGCGCTATACTTGCCCGAGCCATTTCCTCTCCAATTACGATAATCTTATTTTGGGGGAAAAACAATCTTCGATTAGATTGCATAGTGGCGTTTCTGGCAGCGTCAAAAACTGTGTAACCTGTGGAAGTTAATACCCAGACGCCCTTTGAGCCACCGGAGCCTGTGGAACCTGAAGAAGGGGTCTTTACTTCGCTGGGTTTCAGTATTTGAAAGGCTACACTTATCTTGCCATCTTCTTTGGCTTTATCAATTCCAATTGCGGTTACTATGGCAAGAGTATCCAATTCGCGACGGGACCAGCAGCCATTAAGAGTTATAAATACTATTATAAAAAGAATTAAAAATCTTTTTTTCACCCTGAATCGGCTCCTTTTTTTCGAATCACCGCTACTATAAGTAAAAACGATGTTAATATTACTGTAAAAAACAGCACATACCATGTATATATTTCGTATGATAAGAATTCATTTAAGGCAATCATACTTTCAGATTGTGAAATAGATAGACTGACTATTATTATCCCCATAGGCAATACAATTGGCCGATAGTCTCGTAACTTTAAGAGTTGGGCTGTTCCCAAGACTGTAAGATAATAATGGATTGCTGCATTGATAAACATACCTAAAACCCATATAGCAACAAATATAGCATCGATTCTCTCTAGAAAATCTCCTATACTGATAAGCCGAACTGCATAATAAAAGGGGAAAACCAGAATTTTTGCCTGTTCAACCCCGAAAATGCCCGCAGTGATTATGGAAAAAGCGGTTAAGTAAACAGTAAGGGTCAAAAAACCGATATTCAAATAGTTTTTCAATTTTTTCGGTATGTTTATATAAGGTATTAACATCAATACAAATAAGATTACTGCTGTTCTTGAGGCTACTACAAAAGCACCATATAGTATAGGAGCAATCCCTCTTTCCAAAATGGGACTTAGATTTTTCAAATCCATATCTTGTATCAACAAAGCAATAACTAAAAGAACAGAAAAAAGTATAATAGGAAGTACGATTTGTCCGACACGGCAAATGGTTTCAATACCGTTACGAACTGCATAGGCGGCAAATAAAGCGATAATCCCTATAAAAACTAGAATAGGAGTTTCAGGATAAAAAATAGCAGTAAGAAATTCTCCGAACTCTCTTAAGACTATCGATGTTCGGTGAAGGAAAAACCAGATATACAGGGCCCCTACCAGTTTTCCAACTGGGCCAAGAATAACTTCGGCAGATTGAATAACAGATAGACTTTTAAATCGACGGGCTAGAAAGTAAGCGGGAAGGGTAAGCAATATGTGCATCGGCAATGACAAAATGCCAGATATCCACAAATCTTGATTCCGCGGTGGAGCTTTAAAATAAGAGAGGTAGGTCATGGTAAGCATCAACCGGCAAAGAATAAAAATAAATATAAACTGTTGATTTGATATTTTTCCATCTTCTAGCATAGGACACCTCGTTATTTATTCTCATCATCTTCAGGCGGTTTGGGCATTAGGCGAAACTTTTGACGCACAGGGTTTTTCCAGCCTATTACTCGTGGCCTTGTAAACATTGCCCACCAAGGAGCACGTATAAATACATCTTTCATATCTTTTGTATTTAGAGGAGCAACGGGAGAGAGATAGGGGACGCCGAAGGAACGTATAGAAACTATATGTGTTAAAAAACCCGCTATTCCTATCATGATGCCGAACAATCCGAGAGAGCCGGCCAAAATTATATAAAAAATCCGCATTATAGATATCGTATCACTGATGGATGACACTACAAAAGATGAAATAGCGGTAATTGCAACAACAATGACCATTGGAGCACCGATAAGCCCGGCTGAAACGGCTGATTCGCCGATGACAAGAGCTCCAACGATACTTACAGCTTGTCCGATAGGTCTTGGTAGCCTTACACCGGCTTCTTTTAGGATCTCGTATATAATGTTCATGAGCATAGCTTCCACAAAGGCGGGAAAAGGAGTGCCTTCTCTGGCTGCGGCCATACTGACAAGCAAAGTTGGGGGGATCATTTCCTGATGATAGGTAGTCAAAGCCACATAGAAGGCCGGTGCAAATGTAGCAATTAAAAAAGCTGTATACCTTAATGTCCTCAAAAAAGAAGCATAGTAAGGGCGCGAATAATAATCTTCACTACTCTGAAAGGCTTCGATAAAAAGGTAGG
>CAZFME010000186.1:0-2969 GCA_964520055.1 uncultured Clostridia bacterium | reverse complement strand
CATAGAGATGCTCCCATAGTGGACCCGCAAAAATCCCGGGAAATAACTACCGTTAAAATTGATGGGACCATATATTCACGATTCATGTTAGTAGTAGGCACAGATAAAACCTTTTCCCATCCTGATTGGAAAGAGAATTACAGGTTTGCAAATTTGTTAAATGACAAGTTAGAAGAATATTATCCGGGAATATCCCGCGGCATAATCTTAAAAAACGATCGATTTAATCAACATTTATCCAAAAAAGCCATAATACTGGAAATTGGGAGTCACGGCAATACAATGGAAGAGTCACTTAATTCGGCCAAGGTATTTGCAGAGGTGTTGGCCGACTTAATAGGGGAATTGTCAATGGCTGAATGAAAAAACAAGAAATGGCTAAAATAACTTCGACTGTTATTAAAAAACATAAAATAGAGGAATGAGTATGGTCTATAAAGATATTATAACAATTCTTATTATCTTTGTGATTTTTCTTTCCCTAGGTATTCGAATAGCTGAAAAAGGATTAAATGCAACTATGGGCCTTAATATAAGACCAAAAAGCTTTGACTTTGCTATTCTTAGCGACAGGGTGTACAATGTTACAGTTTTAGGTAACAGCATTAAGTTTCAAAGATATTATAGAATAGGGGATATTTTTGCAAGTAAAGGCATTATAAACATTAATATCAATGGAAAAAACATCAGGATTAATTCTATTATACCTGCCGGGGTAATGCCAAAGAGACGTCCAAATCTTGATAAAAAATCGGCCAATATGTATAATTGAATTTGAAGTAAAGGTATAAAGAGGAGGAACGCAATGTCTATACCCCGGGAGAGAATCAGGAATTTTTGCATTATAGCTCACATTGATCATGGCAAATCCACCCTGGCCGATAGGCTTTTAGAGTATACGGGAACCATTTCCCAGCGGAAGATGGAAGATCAGGTCTTGGATAAAATGGATTTGGAAAAGGAAAGAGGTATTACCATCAAGGCCAAGGCAGTAAGAATGGTATACAAAGCCGATGATGGCAAGGAATACCTTTTAAATCTTATTGATACACCTGGCCACGTAGATTTTACTTATGAAGTCTCAAGAAGTCTTGCAGCTTGTGAAGGTGCTTTGCTGGTTGTAGATGCCAGCCAGGGAATTGAAGCCCAAACTTTGGCCAACACTTATCTCGCACTGGAACATGATTTAGAAATAATACCAATTATCAATAAAATAGACCTTCCAAGCGCCGATCCCAACGAGGCCAAACGGGAAATTGAGGAAATCATCGGTCTTGATGTTGAGAATGCAATTACGGTTTCTGCTAAGATGGGTCAGGGTATACAAGAAGTATTGGAGGTTGTTGTACAGCGCATTCCCCCACCGGAGGGTTTATCTGAGTTACCTTTGCGTGCCCTAATCTTTGACTCACTCTATGATCAATACAAAGGAGCAGTGGCTTTCGTTCGAATAATGGATGGAACTATTCGACCAAAGCAAATGATTCAAATGATGTCTACAGGCAAAACTTTTGAAGTAACTGAAATAGGTGTATTAAACCCTGATATGCAATCTGTGGAATGCCTTCAAGCCGGTGAAGTGGGATATATAGCAGCCAGTATAAAAAATGTAGTTGATACAAGAGTCGGTGATACTATAACCGATGCCAAAAAACCGGCCGGTGAACCCTTACCTGGCTATAAAAAGGCAGTACCTATGGTTTTTTGCGGCATGTACCCCGCTGAGGGCGAAGAATACGAGAACTTAAAAGAAGCTTTGGGTAAATTACAACTCAGTGATGCCTCATTATTTTTTGAACCTGAAACTTCTGCAGCCCTGGGTTTTGGATTTCGCTGTGGTTTTTTAGGTCTACTGCATATGGATGTTGTGCAAGAGCGCTTGGAAAGGGAGTATAATTTAAATCTCCTCACAACAGCCCCCAGTGTTATCTTCAAAATAAACAAGACAGATGGGCATAAAATTGATGTGGACAATCCAACCAACTTTCCAGACTCTGCTGAAATAGAATATATAGAAGAACCCTATGTGGAGGCATCCATAATGCTGCCAACGGAATATGTAGGTACCGTTATGGATTTATGTCAGGAAAAGCGTGGCACAATGAAAGATATGGAATATATTAATGAGAAAAGAGTCATTTTAAGGTATGAAATGCCTCTTTCAGAAATCATATATGACCTATTTGATCAGCTCAAGTCCAGGACACGGGGGTATGCCTCGCTGGATTACGAGCTTACAGGATATAAAAAATCTGAAATGGAAAAACTGGATATTTTGCTAAATGGAGAAGTGGTGGATGCCCTTTCGTTTATTGTGCACAAAGATAAGGCATATAACCGAGGCCGTCAGATAACCGAGAAACTTAAAGAAGTCATACCCAGGCATATGTTTGAAGTTCCAATTCAAGCAGCTATCGGGGGTAAGATTATTGCTCGAGAAACGGTAAGGGCTCTTAGAAAAAACGTACTTGCCAAATGTTATGGTGGGGATATTTCGCGCAAGAAAAAATTACTTGAAAAACAGAAAGAAGGCAAAAAACGAATGCGCCAGATAGGTAATGTAGAACTGCCTCAGGAAGCCTTTATGGCAGTTTTAAAAATGGAATAGCATATGAAAAACGTAGGTTTATACATTCATATACCCTTCTGCATGAAAAAATGCAACTACTGTGATTTTAACTCATTTGAAACTTTAAAACTTATACCTGAGTACCTTGCCGCACTAAGAAAAGAAGTCTGGAGTTTAAAAGACCGTGGATATAGTGCTAAGACCGTTTATATCGGGGGAGGGACACCCACGATTTTAAATTGCAGCCAGCTGGTTTCCCTCTTTGAAAACCTACATAAAAACATAGATATAGCCCCAGATGCTGAAATTACTATAGAAGCCAATCCCGGAACTTTAAGCAGGGATAAACTAATATCTTTGAAGGCCATGGGAGTTAATAGGCTTAGCCTTGGTCTCCAGG
>CAZFME010000185.1:0-2980 GCA_964520055.1 uncultured Clostridia bacterium | reverse complement strand
AATAAACATGACAAAACTTTATTTTCCGTCACAAGACTTTATTTTGGTTATACAAAAAAATACCCGTCCTTACATCTCCCGTCGGCCTTCCAGGGCTTTGGTAAGGGTTACTTCATCGGCGTATTCAAGGTCTCCGCCCATGGGTATGCCGTGAGCTATGCGGGTAACCTTTACATCCAAAGGTTTGAGTAGCTTAGCCATGTACATGGCGGTAGCTTCGCCTTCTACATTGGGATTTGTAGCAAGGATGACTTCTTTTACTTCCGGTATAATCCTTCCAAGCAGCTCTCTGATCTTGATATCATCGGGCCCTATACCTTCCAATGGGGATATGGCTCCATGAAGTACATGGTAAAGGCCTTTGTAATCCCTGGTCTTTTCAATGGCCACTATATCCTTAGGGTCTTCCACTACCATAATAATATTTCGATCGCGATAGGGTGTTTGGCAGATACTGCATGGATCTACATCGGTGAAATTTCCACAGATGGAACAATAGGCAATGGATTCCTTTGCCTGCAAAATAGCATCGGTCAGACTCTCGACACGGTCTTTAGACATTTTTAGAATATAAAAGGCCAGGCGCTGGGCCGTTTTAGGTCCTATGCCGGGTAGTCGAGAAAGTTCTTCAATAAGGCGGTCCAGCGGTTGTGCATAATAAGCCATACAATCCCCACCTAAAAAAGACCCGGCATATTTATTCCACCGGTGAGTTTATTCATTTCATCGGCCACCATGTCTTCAGCCTTCTGCAAGGCTTCATTTGTAGCTGCCATTACGAGATCCTGCAGCATCTCTACATCGTCCGAGTCTACAACTTCGGGGTCAATCTTGATATCGACAAGCTGTTTCTTCCCATTGGCTACCACTCTTACCACTCCACCACCGGCAGTGGCTTCAACCGTTTTTTCCTGAAGTTCCTCTTGAAGTTTCATCATATCTTTTTGCATTTTCTGAACTTGTTTCATGAGTTTATTCATATTCCCCATATTTTTCAATACTTCCGCCTCCTTGGTTTTTTAATCAATCTATAAAAGTAACCACATCTTCACCAAAAAACTCAATGACTTTTTGACCGTACTCTTCATCGGATATTGCTTCACCTGGCTCCTCAATCAAATCTGCAATGTTTTCGCACTCATGATTATCTGAGCTGCCGTTATGGTTAGAAGAAATAGCACACAGCTCGGTAATAAACCCCTTAAGTGTAATATCCATATCTGTAACCTGTTTTATAATCTCTTCTATAATATGCTTTTCAGCAAGGATTTTTTCTTCGTAAACCGCATCACCGATATTTAAAAGATACAATTTATTCTTTTCGATTTTGACTGGTTTTATCCCACCGGCCTTGATAAATGAAAGCAACGTCATCTTTCCCTTAGCTTCAAGACTTTTAAGCACCTTCGGCCAAGCCTTTTGAATGCTTGCCAATGCTTTCGAATCATCAGCTTCCTGTTTGGGGGATTTGATGGATTTGCTTTTTTTCTCCGGTTTTTTTATCGTTTGATTGGAAGGTAAGTTACCACTATCAATAGTATCCATCGGTAAGGCATCTTGGGTAAGTGCAGAATCGAGCGATTCCGAAAGATGTTGATTTGCACTATGGTCGATGCCGATACTTGTCAAGTTTTGTAGTTGTTGCTGTAAATCTGTCACCTGCTGCTCCAGTTGTTGTACTCGTGCAATATACCCCTCTTCCCTTTCCCATAGAGCTGGAAGAGTGAGTTTTACCAAAGCCGCTTCCACTATAATCCGGGGTTGGGAAGACCATTTCACATCATTGGCAGCATCTTTTAAAATATTAATAATTGACAACAGTTTTTCTTTGGTATATCCTCTTGAAATTTGCTGAAGCTTTGCATAGTCTTCATCAATGATATCAATCAGGGTTCTGTCCGCATTAATGCAGGCCATGAGCAAATTTCTAAAATGCTCTAAAAGATCATCCATGAATCTAAAGAGATCTTTACCCTGCTTTGCCACCTGATCAACCACATCAAGGACGGCAGTGCTGTTGCCCTTCATAACTGCCGTGGAAACATCGTAAAATACTTTATGGCTTACAGCTCCCAGCAGTGTCAGCACATCTTCATAACTCAGTTTTTCTTTTCCAAAAGCTATGGCCTTATCAAGTAGACTCAAGGCATCTCTAACTGACCCCTGGGAATGACCGGCAATTTGAATTAATGCCTTATCCTCTGCATCTAAGCCCAAATCGTTCACTACTTTTCTCAACCGACCGGCAATTTCAGACGTACTAATCCGAGTAAAATCAAACCTCATACACCTTGACAGGATTGTTGACGGAAGTTTGTTGGGCTCAGTTGTGGCCAAGATAAATACCACATATCCCGGTGGTTCTTCAAGGGTTTTCAGTAGAGCGTTAAAGGCTTCCGTAGTGAGCATATGGACTTCATCAATAATATATATTTTATATCGGCCTTCTGAAGGAGCGAAATTTACCTTCTCTCTAAGGTCACGAATATCGTCAATACCTCGGTTTGATGCAGCATCCATCTCTATAACATCCATCATGCTGCCGCCGTTTATTGCCCTGCAAGCTGCACATAGATTACATGGATTTTCCGTGGGGCCCTTTTCACAATTCAAAGCCTTGGCGAAAACGCGAGCAGTGCTGGTTTTACCGGTTCCCCTCATGCCACAGAAAAGATAAGCATGGCCAACTTTACCGCTTGATAATTGGTTTCTCAAGGTTGTGACAATGGCCTTTTGACCGACTATCTCGTCAAAGCTTGTGGGACGGTATTTTCGATAAAGGGCCACATAAGACATTAATATCTCTCCTAAATATTAAAATCATCATTGCACTTATTTTAAAAAGCCGCCGACAGTATCGGCGGCTAAAATTCTATATGCCGTGCACCCTCCGTCGATCTATCCCTCCGAGCGTTACAATGATAGTTAGCTCCGACCAGGCTTCCCTGCGGCACATGAAAGGGCTTCCTTACCGCTGCTT
>CAZFME010000184.1:0-3015 GCA_964520055.1 uncultured Clostridia bacterium | reverse complement strand
GGAAACTATGCTGCTAAAGGATGCAATAAGCCATGAGAAAATATGTGTAATGAAGTACAACAATTATGCCAACCAAGTGCAGGACACGGAAATTTCCTCTATGTTTAGAAATCTTGCAAATCGCGAGCAGCAGCATATTGAGACTATTAACAAACTTTTGCAACAGGGTGGAGCCCAATAATTAGTCTAAGGAGGGATTTTTTGTGAATCAATTACAAAACATAGCCGGAACTACTGCAGATAAAGATATCTTAAATGATATGCTTATGACAGAAAAATATGTCTCCGGAACTTACGAAACAGCCATCATGGAGTCGGCCAATGAAGCTGTAAGAAATGCCCTTCGGCAGATTCAAGATGAAGAGCAACAGCATGCAAAAATGATTTTTGATGCCATGAACCAGCGAGGCTGGTACAAACCCCAATAATAAACAGTATATAGGCGGTAGCAGGATACGATTCTCCTGTCACCGCCCTATCCTCATGGTTTAGCATGAATTTAAGGTGCCGATGCGGATTTTCTACTGTCTAAAGTAGCTAACGAAACAGCTTATGAATATTCTACCGTAGACCTACTGACAGCTTCTAAAAAGAGGGAATGCATGATGAAAGAAATTATGGAGCATCAATCATTACCGAAAAAACCTTGATGATTTATATCAAGGTTTTTTGCGCTGGGGAGTTATTGATGGGCAATTTTATCAAGACCGATCAAAGCCCGATGGATTTTGTTGAAACAAAAGTAAATGATACATCAAACAGTGGGAAAATAAACCATGTACCTACTATTGCCCCACTCGAGTCTATTACTGGAATGATGATACCTAAAGAATAGACATCATGTATGCTCGATGTGTGGAATGTGGGGCTTGTCCTTACGGCTGCCCCTATGGCAATATTGACTGGCAGATGCCGGCTGGATGCTATGGTGTCGTCTATAGGTGCGGATGATTTTTTAATGACCAAAGAGCTTGTTCTCTAACTGTTTCTGATAGGTCCTCGGTTAGTGATCCCAGTAATTTTATGGTATTTTCATCTCTGATGTTTCCTAGGGCGCATACGGCGTTCCGGCGGATAACATTCCTTCCCCGCCAGCCCACAGCCGTATCCCTGAACATTTTGTTAAAATCCTGTTTGCTTAGTTTTGCAAGTTGTTCCAGATCTCTTTCTAATGGAATATCAGGTATGAACTCTATGTGGTTAGGAATTTTAACATCACAGTTATTGTGACAGACCTCTTGACATGTATCACACCCAAAAATTCTATTGCCTAATGGTCTTCTAAATTCCTCCGGTATAAAACCTCTTTTCTGTGTTATATAAGAAAGACATCGATGAGGATTTATTTGAAAGGGTGCCATCAATGCTCCTGTGGGACAAGCCTTTATACAACGGCCACACCCGTCACATCGATTTTCCATAGTGGTATCCGGCTCGATTTCAATATCTGTTAAAATCTCCCCTAAGAATACCCATGACCCTAATTCCTGTGTGAAAAGACATGTGTTTTCGCCAATCCACCCTAAGCCTGCCCTTTGTGCTGCAGCTTTCTCCATGAGGCTACCGGTATCCACCATGATTTTAAACCGGCCTGCCTCTTTTTTAGAAATAAAGTCCACCATTTCCTCAAGCTTTTTCACTAATACAAAGTGATAGTCTTTTACCTTGGCATACCTGGAAATTTTCCCTTTAGGACCGCTTTTAATTTGATCAAGGTCGGTCTCCACCGGGTCATAAGGGTTCACCAGATATCCCATGGCAAAACATATTATGGTCCTGGATCCCGGCAGGAGAATTTGTGGATTGCATCTACGTTCAATATCCTGCTCTTCAAAAGGTGAAATAAGGTTTTTCGCCCTTTTTTTTACCAGGATTTCCTTCTCCTTTAAAAAAGGTTCTGCAGACGTAAAACCTGCCCTTAGACCTATTTTCTTTGAAAAGTTAATTATCTCTTGTTTTAAATTCATTTTTATCACCGATTTGAATTTTTGAAAAAAAACCTTATAATGATATTATACCTCATATAAAGGTCGCTTCATAAATATCGAAAGGATGATTTTTATGGTATCCAAGGAACAAATCGCTCGCATCAATGCACTTTATAAAAAGCAGAAAAGCGAAGGTCTTTCTGATAAAGAAAAAAAAGAGCAGGCACACCTGCGTAGACTTTACATTGATTCCATGAAAGCAAATCTAAAATCTCAATTAGATAGTATAAAAATAGTAAAACCTTCAAGTTGTTGTGATCACCATCATGATAAAAATTGCGGTCATTCCGGCCATCATCATAAGGGATGTGGCTGCAAAAGTCATTAGATTAACCGGCAGCCCAGTGTGTTCTTTGCCTCTTTTAATGCAAATTCGTGAGCTTTTTCATCAAAAGATGCCACTCCGTCTTTGCATATATTCACTTTATAGGCCAAGTTTCGTGCATCGGCTGCAGTATAAAGCACACAGATATTTGTGCATACCCCGACTAAAAACAGTTCATCTACTTCCTTTTCTCTCAAGTAAAGATCTAGATCAGTCCCGAAAAAGGCACTGTAACGTCTTTTTCTTATTATTTTGTCTTCATCTTTAACATCAAGGTCCTCGATTATCCGGGCACCCGCCGTTTGAGCAATACAATGAGCAGGAAACATGTCAAATTCTTTATCATCCTTTTCATGATTGTCACAAATGAAAATAATCGGATAGCCCTTTTGCCTAAAATCTCCAATCTTTTCTTTTACAAAAGGGATGAGTTCTTGGCCTACCGGACCTACGCTCAAAGCTCCCTTTTCATCGATAAAGTCTTTTAGCATGTCAATAACCAACAAAGCTTTCATGAAAAACTCTCCTCCCTGCTTTTTAAACTTAAAGCAAATTCATTTTTTTGACCAAGTCTATTTTCTATCCAAATTTTGATTGTATCATGGTTTACTTTTGTAAGAATTGGCAACCACACCCTGCTCTATCCGATTACCTTATGAAAATAATACCACAATTAGTATATCCGAGCAATATATTCGAATC
>CAZFME010000183.1:0-3068 GCA_964520055.1 uncultured Clostridia bacterium | reverse complement strand
TCACATATGCTGATATATCAAAAAAAATACTTATAGAATGCCTTGGAACAAAAGTCGGAGAGTATTTTTTGGTACTCACAGATGATGTAAAGGAAGAATTGGCTCAGCAGTTATATAATGCTGCTCAGGATATCGGTCTTATTCCCATGCTTTTAAAGATACCAAAAATGAAAAGACCCGGAGAAGAGCCGCCCAGAGCGGCAGCAGAAGCCATGAAGTATGTAGATGTGGCCGTATGTATTACAGAGCATTCGCTTACACATACAAATGCCAGGATAGATGCTGCATTAGCCGGTGTACGAATTGCCACAATGCCCGGTATAACAAAGGAGATGTTTTTAAAAGGCGCAATAAATGCAGATTATACCAAGGTGGAAAAAATAACAAACAATGTATCCCGAATTTTGACAAGTGCTAACAATGTAGTTATTGAAAAGGAAAAATATAGACTTGAGCTAAATATTCAAGGCAGAAAGGCAGTCCGCAGTACCGGTAGATACTTGGGGAAAGGTCAATCGGGCAACCTGCCTTCAGGTGAAACATATATTGCACCGGTTGAAGGTACAGCTCATGGAAGTGTTTTGGTAGATGGCAGCCTAGCTGGGGTTGGGAAGTTGGAATCTCCCGTATTGCTTACCATTGAAAAAGGTTTATTGATTTGTGCAGATGGGGATAAAGCCGGTGAGTGGCTAAAAATGCTTGGCGATTCAAAAGCGGCGAGAAACGTAGCGGAGTTCGGAATTGGCACAAATCCAAATGCAATATTGACCGGGAATATACTTGAAGATGAAAAAATACTCGGTACAATTCATGTAGCCTTTGGCAGCAATAATACATTTGGCGGCAATGTAAGTGCAGGAGTACATCTGGATGCAGTTATTCTATCTCCCACCGTATATTTAGATGGAAAAATGATAATGAATAAAGGCAGGTTAACATCGGAATTACTGGAAGGTGAACTTGTATGAACACTATAGGCTTGGTTACAATAGGTCAGGCTCCCAGAGTAGACCTTACTCCTGAAATCAAAACCATATTGGGAGAAGATGTACAAATAGTTGAAAAAGGAGCCCTTGATGGGCTCACCTCAAGCCAGGCAAAGGATTTTTATCCAAAAAGTGATCATGACGTACTTGTTACGAGAATGGCCGACGGTTCACAGATAAAAGTTTCTGAGCGCCTTATATTTCCAAAACTCGAAGAAAAGATTAAAAGCTTTGAAAAACAAGAAATAAACATTATTTTACTTGCATGCACCGGCGAATTTCCAGATGTACAATTTAGACCTCTTGTTGTAAAGCCTCAAAAGGTGCTTTATCATGTGGTAAATTCGCTTGCAAAAGATTATAAATTGGGTGTTTTGGTACCAGATGAGTGTCAAACGGGTTCAGCTACCAAAAGATGGTCTAATGCAGCAGAAAAAGTTGTAATAGAGGCAGCTTCTCCGTATAATAAAATAGAATATATACATAAAGCGGCAAAAAGGTTGGCAAAACAAAAGGTAGACATGGTTGTTTTAGACTGTATCGGCTACACACTCGATATGAAGAATACTGTTTCAGAGATAACCGATAAACCGGTTATTCTTGCCAGATCTATTGTAGCAAGAGTGATCAAAGAACTTTTATAGTCCGCCAAAAAATGGTTTTTGGATTATAGAACCCCCGCAGCAATATGCTACTGCGAGGGTTCTATAATTTAATGGCTTATCACAGTCTATGCATATTTGTTTTTGGAATGTGACAAGAGAATCCTGATGATGAATAACAGGATTGAGCTTGGTAAATAGTATCGTCTGTGTGGAGTCACATCCATCCAGACGATACTTTTTACCAAATATATTATAATATAGCGCAAGCACAGTGTAGTTGCAATCAAAGTGGTCTATTTTAAGAATCAAGGCTAAGAATAACCTTATTTTGTTATCAGATTTATACAGATGTAATAAAATCCATTGCCCATGGTGTGCCATTGATAGAATTTTCTCGGGGTTCGGTGCCCAGAGCTATAGCAAATATAGCAGGAAGGCTTGTTGACATATGTTCATAACAGTAGTAGAATAACTTTAGGATTAAATTGGGAGGAGTGTGAGTGTGGCTAGACCACCTAAATGGCGTCATGTGGAATTTATCCCGGATATAACTTATTTTAAGCCTGCCGGAGTGCCCTTGCGGCAATTGGATGAAGTAGTTTTGACGGTGGAAGAGCTTGAAGCTTTGAGATTGCGAGATATTGAAGGCCTCGAACAGGAGCCGTGTGCCGAAAGTATGAATATCTCACGGCCTACTTTTGTTCGAATAATAAATGCAGCTCGCGCTAAAGTCGCAGAGGCATTGGTTAAAGGCAAAGCAATCAGGATTGAAGGTGGAACCTATCGATATGTCCAACCACTTAAATGTTGGGACTGCGGAAATGAATGGAAACAGCTTCAGGATGAAACTGACAAGGAATGTCCTGAGTGTTACAGCACTAATTGGGCACCCAAGAGGATGAAGAGAGGTCGATTCCGCGGGCGTAATCGGTAAAACACAATAGAACAGAGCAGGAATGCAAATATATTTTTCTGAATGAAAGGGTGTAATTGGTGAATCAAAAAGGAGTAAAAGAAAAGGGTGCAGAAAAAGCAGCAAAAAAAGACCCCCAAGCACCATCAGCCGCAGGACTAAACCGTATAAAAAAAGTAATAGCCGTTATGAGCGGCAAAGGCGGCGTGGGAAAATCAACTGTTACCGGCCTGTTGGCCGTAAGCCTCAAAAAACAGGGATACAGTGTAGGAATAATGGATGCGGATATAACGGGCCCTAGTATTCCCCGCATGTTTGGCATAAACAAAAGACCGGAAAATCTAGGATTCGGACTCATGCCTGCAGAAAGTTCTACAGGTATTCGTATAATGTCGCTGAATCTCTTATTGGAAAATGAAGATGACCCGGTTATTTGGCGAGGGCCACTGATAGGCAATGCCATACAGCAGTTTTGGAACGATGTAATCTGGGGCGACTTGGACTACCTGTTAGTGGATTTGCCACCGGGGACAAGTGATGCTCCGCTTACCGTTATGCAGTCAT
>CAZFME010000182.1:1186-3075 GCA_964520055.1 uncultured Clostridia bacterium | reverse complement strand
GCCTTTTTAACATCGGCACTTCTTTCTATATAGGATGGGACGTTACCCGGACCCACACCGAAAGCCGGTTTGCCTGAACTGTATGCTGCTTTCACCATGCCGCTACCCCCGGTGGCCAGGATTACACCGGTATCCGGGTGTTTCATAAGCAGGTTTGTAGCTTCAAGAGTTGGGTAATGGATACAACCGATGATCCCCTCCGGAGCTCCTGCATGAACAGCGGCCTTATGCATGATTTCAGCAGCCTGGCAAGTGCAGTCCACGGCCCTGGGATGGGGGCTGAAAATCACGGCATTTCGCGATTTTATTGATATCAGTGCCTTGAAGAGAGCAGTGGAGGTAGGGTTTGTGGTAGGTGCCAGTGCCGCTATAACGCCTACCGGTTCGGCTACATGGTAAACTCGATTTTTTTCATCGGCATAAATGATACCAACGGTTTTTAGATCCTTTATTCCTTCATAGACCCATTTTGCGGCAAACAAATTCTTAACAACCTTATGCTCATAAACACCTATCTCAGTCTCTTCCACCGCTACTTTTGCCAGCCAACGGGATGCCCTCATTCCCTCTTCAGCCATTGCTTTAACAATCTTATCGATTTCCTGTTGAGTAAAAGTTGCCAAGATTTTCTGTGCTTCCTTGGCTTTTTCAATAAGATTTCTTACTTCTTGAATTGAAAGTAGGTCTTTGTCAATTTTCATCATTTTTTACTCATCCCTTCCCTCCCTTTTGATAAAGTCCATCAAGCTACTCAACAGTTCTTTTTTTCTCATGCTGGAGATCTGGGATTTGTCAATGTCCTCCATGGGTATTACTCTCATCACTCTTCTCAATGCCCTCACACCATATTTATCCAGTGTTTTGTCATCTTGAAGAACCGATTCTTCTTTTGTGCCTTTAAGCATTTCCCTTAATGTTGTCACTGCTGCTTTTAAATCGTATTCACTGTAAGAGTCTTTACTTTCATCCCTGTCTTCATCATCCTGTTCTGTTTCTTCATCTTCAGGCTCTTCGTCAATTATCGTTTTATCGAAATTTATTCCACCTTCATGAATATCCGGTGTTTTTTCTTGTTCGGAGCTTGCATTGACACTCATCTCAATCTGCTCGATAACACTCATGATATCGCCGGCGGGGCGCGGAATAACATGGATGCCCACAACTTCGCCAATTTTACCGGCGGCGGCTAATCCTGCATCTACCGCCGCCCTGACAGCTCCTACCTCTCCTGTCACAATAACGCAAACCAGACCACCGGTTGTAAAGCGATATGACATAAATTCCACATTGGCTGCCTTGAGGCAGGCATCCACCGCTTCTACTGCGGCTACCAGGCCCCGAGTTTCAATAAGGCCTATGGCGCTTTTGCTCATATATATCACTCACTTAATATCTCTTTGGATATGCAGCCACTTCCATGACTGCCGCCGCAAAAGCATCACATGCGGCTTTGCAGGCCGATTGACTTCCGGTTAAAAGAGCTCCGCCAAAGTTGGTTTCCGAAGGTGGTCCAAAGAAGACTGTCATTTGCACTTCTGCCGCTTTTATAGCCGCATCTACAGCATATATAGCCTCAATGGGGGGAGCTATAAGATATGCCAGGGGTTCTCCCTCCCGAATGTTGCTCATTCCTGAGAGAAAAGAACCGGTCCTCGATATGCACTGGGCATAAAAGGCTATCTGCCCCTCTTCATCAGCAGCCCAGAAACAGGCGTCATTTTCCATAAAATCTATCGCTGCGTTAACACCGCTTTTTACCTCCGCCGGATTGGGTCCGGCCAGTATCCCGATGAATTCACCGGATAGCGGTCCTGAGGCGTGGGCAGCACCGGCGTAGAATGATTTAGCATATACCACTTCTACATCAGCCTTTTTCGTAGCCTCATCGA
>CAZFME010000182.1:0-1176 GCA_964520055.1 uncultured Clostridia bacterium | reverse complement strand
TATCCTACATCATCAATGTTCGTAGTTATCATTCCGATACTACGATGTTCGGGTTTTAAATTGAGTTCTTTTTTTAAATAATCATTTACATTGGGAATAAGCTTTACTGCCAGTACATCAGCTTTAATGGGCTTGAATCCGTACATCCTGTTTACCTCCTTTTACTCATTCAATTTCAGGCCACTGGCCTTGGCATCAAAGATCTTCTTGGCGATACTTGCCACATGGGCTCCGGCCTCCACCGGCGGCATGCCGCCGTCGTGAATATTCGAAACCAGGGTTCGATCCGATTCGATGGTGTTTTTGTTGGGTTTATAGCACATATAGGCACTCATACTCTTGGCCGTAACCAGACCCGGCCTTTCCCCAACAAGTTCCACCAATACCGTGGGATTTAGTAATTCACCGATATCATCCATCAGTGCCACTCGGGCATATTTTACAAAGAAGGTTTTCCCATCTTTAATCCATAGTTTTTAATTGCCTCCTCAAAGGCCGGAATAAAGTCCGGTGCATTAGCCTCAATGGCCGTCGAACTGAGCCCATCTGCAACAACCAACTGTACATCGGCCCCTTTGGGACATTCCTTCAATATCTTTTCCTTGGCATCTTCTGATAACTTTCTTCCTAAATCCGGCCGGGTAAGATATTCGTCCTTGTCCTTAATCACGGTCTGCACCGTGAAAAGCCCTAGTTTTTCTATAAGCTCCTGGTCTACCTCTTTTAAGACCGCATCTTTGGCTGATGCCAAATCTATCTTAAATCTCAGCCATGGATCCACTTTAAATCGTGTACCCGCTCTCCAAATACCAAGGCGCGCCGGTGTGGTGCTTTTTAGCCTGGCAAGGCCTTCAGGGTCTTCGGGATTAGGTATCTCCGACCACTCGGATAATTCCCGCACACCTAAATCAGGCAGGAAATCACCATCATCGGGGCACTCCTGGGCGGATGGTGCTTCCGCAGCTGAAACAGCGGTATTGCCCCCGATTTCCTTTAAATTAAGCTCTTTGATAACAGTTTCCACCAATTCCCGAATATCTTTTTCCGATATCATTTTTTCTACCCCCTTACTTCAAGAAAATGGTGGGATCTCCGGCTCTGGGTGTCAGTATGCCATTTTTCATAATCCCCATCTTTTCAAGCCATGGCTCAAATTCGGGGCTGGGTCTAAAACCA
>CAZFME010000181.1:0-3077 GCA_964520055.1 uncultured Clostridia bacterium | reverse complement strand
CTGCCTACATTTATCCCAGATCACTAAATAATCAATTTTTTATTTAGAATCTCCACACAAATCCCTATAACCTCAATAATACCAGTGCTTATCGCCACTTTTGCACCCTAGTAAACCCTGGTCAATACGATCAGCAATTTTATCCCCACATATCGCATATTTTCTATATAGCGAATACAATAAATTATTTTATAATTATAGTTGACTACAATTCGGCAGTATCTAGTAATTTTTCCACCTGTGAATTACCGAATTATAGCGAACTGCAATTATTGTATTAAATTATTTTATAATTTTAGTTGACTACTATAATTATTTGTGGTATTATATAGATAACAAAATAACAATATAAAGGAGTTAGATAAAATGACTACTAACCACCATCAATATGTAAATTCTTTCAAGGAGTATCTCATCAATGACAAATCTGCATCACCTAATACCATCAAGTCTTATATTCCTAATCTAGAACAATATTTTTCTTTCTTCCCTGACAACCCTGTAATATCCAGAGCAAATATCAAGGAATATAAAAAGAAATTATCCCATCTCTCCCCCGCTACTATTAATCAGAAAATATCTACACTAAAATCATTTAATGAATATCTTCTAGAAAATAACTTAATTGATTCTATCCTTATAGTAAAAAATGATTTTATTAAAATTCAATCCAGGGGAAATCCCACCACGGTTACTAATAAGCAAATAGCTAAATTTTTCAATAAGGTATTAACCAAACCATGTGTATATCAATCTAGAAACATAGCCTTAATATTTTTAATAGCACATACTGGTATTAGAAGAGAAGAAGTGTGTAATTTAAAATTGTCAGGAATAGATTTAGAAAACAATGAAATTACATTGCGTGGTAAAGGTGATAAAGTTCGCACTGTAGTTTTAGAAGATAGGCAAACTATAGAATATATTAAGCAATACCTACGGGATAGGGCTAATCATAAAAATGCTGCATCTGAATATCTATTCTTGTCAGAACGTGGTGATCATCTCACCAAAGAAACTATCAATGATATTTTTAATTTTTACTGCACACCTAAAAACAAGATTACTCCCCATAGTTTGCGGCATAATTTCGCTACTACTGCCATAGAGCAAGGAATTTATGATATAACACAATTACGTGATCAGCTAGGCCATGCTTCTATTAGCACTACACAAATATACACCCACGCCAGAAAAGATGTCATGAAGAAAAAGGCTAGGTTGTTGAAGATTGGCTAGTTCTCTACAAAGGGATCTTTTTTATTTAGAATATAAAATCACTCTTGACTATTTGGCAAATATTTGATAGTATTAGAGTAGAGATTAATAATATAAATTCAAAGTAACGGTTTTCTTCCCTATCTTTTAATTTTAAGATATGAGAGATTACCATTACTTAAGGGGGATAAAGTACTGATAAATAAGGATTCTTACAAAATGGTTTTGCAGCGTGGCATCATAAATAATGATGAATTAGTTAAACTATTTGGCACAAAAAGGAATAAGATTACATATCAAAAACATGGAAAGGTCACTAACAGCATGAAAGACACAATGCTCGGCAAGGCATCTAGGTATTGTAATATTGTGGATTTAGGCAGAGGGAAATATGAGATATTAGAAATCTATGATTATCCCAAACCTGCCGTATTGTCAAAATTGAAGTCTGGCTTATATAAATACATATCTCCACTTATTCTTTTGAAATTACTCAATGGGCATGATGAAAATAACAAGGTAGTATTTCCTTTGCTTGATTGGGCATTATTTATTGAGATGGTTAACCAAAATTATAAACCTGTAAAATATAATCAGGCAGAAGCTAGTGGGCATTTAAATGTTAGCTTAACAATCATAAGGGAGTTTTTTGAAAAGGTTGATGACAGTATCAGGTATTACATGGAAAATGCTTTGCGGTATTTGCAAAGTGCTAATGTGTTGAAGTGGTATAAAATTCCTATGGTTAGGAAAAGAGTTGTGGAGCGTACTTATATGGAAAATGATCCAGACATCTATTTTACATGTAGATATGTTGATATGATGGCAACAGATGAAGAAGTTAACTTTATTAACTTATTAGAAAATGAAATTGATGAAGAGTTAGAAATAAAAACTAAAATGGAAAGATACTATGGTGCAAAGGCTGGAATGTATAAAGAGAAGCTATACACCAAATTAAAAATGATGGATATTCTTTATTTTTATGATGGATACCAGGTATTCTATACCTCACTAGACAGATGTGAGGAATTGTTGGAAGAATTTACTTTTAGAAATGAAAAAACATTAATCAAAGATTTTAATAAGGCATTCATTGATTTAATTTTAGACAATGCGGTTAAACGCCAAGGGGAAGCAGCTAAAGATGTGATGGAACAATTTATGAAAGAATATAGACTGAAAGACAATTACATAACACAATTCAAGTTGCTGTCTGAACTAACAGTAGATAATACAAACAGAAGAAATATAAATAAAGAACTAAAAGATAAACAAAAGCAAAAAATAAAAAATCGAACACGTGATGATTTCAATATCAACCTCATAACGCCAAGGGGAGATAAGGTAAAATAATATACAACAAATTAATAATATAATTAATTCTTGCAATTCTCCCCCACCTATGATAATATACAGTTAGTAAACTAGAAAGGAATGATTGCTACGGACAAATATGTTGGTACATATCGTGTATTCCAAGCCATCAACCTAGATGGCACGTTGTCTAAAAATGAAGATGATACATATCTCAAGTGTAAATACAATACGCAAGTTTACCGCTACAATAAAGATACACTAGCCATTCTCTTTGTGGCTAATCGGACAGTGAAAAATATGCTGCCAGTTCTCAAGAAGGCGGGGGTACATTTACAGCTACATACAGAAGGAGATTATGAGAGCACCTACCTCTTTCCAGAGAAGGAATTAAAAAAGTTAGCTAAAATTATGAAGCCACTTACAAAAGGAAAAAATATCAAGCCTAATTCTGTGCGTACTCAACGTGTATTAGCAAAAGCGTTAAATTGATTAAAATGTGCCACGCACACTCGTGACTTTAGTCATGAGTAAGTGGCACG
>CAZFME010000180.1:0-3091 GCA_964520055.1 uncultured Clostridia bacterium | reverse complement strand
TATACTTTATCCCGGATATGTCATCAAGTCTTGCCTTTTCCCTAGCAAGTACTCTTGCCTCAGCCTTTCATCAGCGCTTATCTGCTCAAGCATTTCCCTTGCCATTTTCAATGTAGACCCTCCATCACCAAAACCAAAATCCTCTTAGTTTCCCCGGTCACTTTAAATCTATCATCAATCCTCATGCCTCCCACCCAAATAATCTGGCCACCGGCTGCTACGATGGGAACATGATTTCTCTTTCTTCGGGGAACCTTCTCGTCAATAAAGAAATCTTTCAACTTTTTAAAACCGATGCTTCCCAGAGGTTTGAATCTGTCTCCGGGCCGTCGGTTTCTAATGACTAAGTCCGCGTTGATTTTATCGTAATCCAAATAGGCAATTGTCGGGTCGGTTTTAATTATGGTTTGGTCACTATGTGGCTTTATGTATGTTTTTATGCCGATACCCGTTTCCTTTATAATTATCTCACCCGGAATTCCAAGGATATAGCGGTAATCGGGGATTTCATCAAAGTTATCGTTAGAGATGATGAAATAATCATACTCCTTTACTCCCTGAAGATTTTTTGGTAGGTCAATCATGCTGCCCGGCGACGCTTTTTCGATGAAGTCTACCAGTAATTTTGCATGTCTTGTTTCAAAGTCTTTTACATTCCCGGCCAGTTTCTCTACTGCTGACCTTACCAACCGATATTTTATGGCCTCATGAAGCTCGGAAAACTTTTTTACATCTATTATTACTTTTTCGTGTTCACATGTTATTACATTGACCCCTGTCCTTGCTGTCTCTTCTTCCATAAAAGACAAGTCCCGTCGTGCAATCTCCGCGAGCCGCCGCAGAGATTGTCCCAGATGTGGGCAGTATTTTTTGCGAATGAGAGGAATAAGTTCTAAACGAAGGCTGTTTCTAAAGTAATCGGAGGTAAGGTTTGTAGCATCAATTCTAAAGGGAATATTCTCTTGTTTAAGATATCTTTCAATAGTTTCTCTCGGTATCTCGATAAGTGGCCTTATGTAGCAATCCCGAACCGGGTCTATGCCGATGAGACCATCTAAACCCGCCCCTCTGAATATATTCATTAGTATCGTTTCTTCATGGTCGTTTCGGTTATGGCCGATAGCTATCTTTTGAGCTCCGGTTTGTTCCTTCACTCGTCTAAAAAAATCATATCTCACCCGCCGTGCCGCGTCTTCAGGAGAAAGGCCGAATTTTTCGACATACTCAGGTACATTGATTTTATCGCTAAAAAGGGGAACATCCCATTTTTTACATAAATCTTTCACAAAATATGCATCTTCCTCCGATTCTCGTCCACGAAACATATGGTCTAGGTGAGCCACATAGAGACAAATCCCTATTTTGCTTCTAAAGGTCACAAAAAGGTGAAGTAGACAAATAGAATCAGGCCCACCAGAAACCCCTACAATGACCCTGTCTCCCTTTTGGACCATGTTATATTTATTTATGGTTTTTAGAAACTGTTTTTTAATATCCATTATTTTTGTTTCTTCCTACTTATTACTAGATTCAATAATATTTTAATGTTCTCCCACATTTCTTTTCTTATTTCATCCACCATAACCACTACATCATGCTCATTTTTCTGCCAAGTCGTTCTGCCTCACCTTCAAATGCCTTTTGGATATTCAGAAAGGCAACCTTTGCTGCATTAGTAAAAATAATTTTATCGCCATCTCTCAAATTAAGCTTTTTACGAATATTAATCGGAATTGTAATCTGACCTTTGCTTGTAATTTATCTCCTTGCTTTCCTTACTTATAGCATATACTTTTCAAGGCCAAATATCAATTCCTACTAACGATATTTTTTTAATATCAAACTGCAGCGTAGCTGCAATCAAAAAGCATTAAAAATAGCCTTCCCTCATAATAATCGGTGACTTGCTCACCAAAAGCGGATGGTTTTTCCATTGCAGGAGAGGGCATATAAGTGACAGTGTTAAGTAATTACAAATATTCTAATCTTGAGATATGAAACCTAAATTACAGGTCCTTTTATATAAATATCCATTGAACGAATATAGTTTATGGCTTCACCTTTAGATAATTCACCCGATAAAACGCTCTGTGCTTTTTTTAGCACTTC
Source organism: uncultured Clostridia bacterium (assembly GCA_964520055.1). Taxonomy (GTDB): domain Bacteria; phylum Bacillota; class Thermosediminibacteria; order Thermosediminibacterales; family Tepidanaerobacteraceae; genus DUNY01. Next base: position 982 of record CAZFME010000180.1, on the reverse strand, counting down.
TTCTCCAACCTCTTCTAAAGATTTTTCTCCTGTTACTATTTTACCGGCATTGATGTCCATATCATTTGACAGCTTTTCGTAGGTAACAGGGTTACCACATATTTTTATCACAGGAACTGTAGGAAATCCCTGAGGTGCACCTCTACCCGTGGAAAATAAAATTATTTGTGAACCACCGATGGCCATGGCTGTTAATACCTCTATCTCCCTTCCGGGAGTATCTTTTACCCACAGGCCCTTATGTGGTGGTTTTTCTGTATATTCGAGGACACCCTCAATTTGTTTTGTACCGGATTTTACTATAGCTCCTAATGATTTTTCCTCTATTGAGCTCAATCCACCCTTGATATTTCCAGGTGTAGGTTGACCCGTTCTCATATCCACTCCCATAGATTTAGCCCTGTTTTCCATATCTGATACGATTTCGTATATTTTCTTTGCTACCTCCGGGTTCTTGGCTCTTCTTGCAAGTACATGTTCAGCTCCGATAAATTCAGTTGTTTCACCGAATAGCACGGTGCCACCTTCATCAATAATTTTATCTGCTACATAACCTATCACCGGATTTGATGCAACTCCCGATGTGGTATCAGAAGCACCGCATTTTATTCCTAAAGTTACATTGGAAAGGCTCACTTTTTGTCGTTGAATACCGGATATTTGTATTGAAAGTTTTTGGACAAGATCTATTCCTTTTTGTATAGCTTTACTTGACCCACCTATATCTTGCACGGTAATATGTTCTACCGGTTTGCCTGAAAGGGCTATTTCATGACATAGTCTGTCTGTGTCTACACCCTCACAGCCCAAGCTTACTACCAATACTGCGCCTACGTTAGGGTTTTGCCCTAGTTTTATTAGCGAATCTGTAACCTGTTTTAAATCCGGAGGTAATTGACAGCATCCTTGGTGATGTAAAATTCCTCGACAATTTCTTGTAATACTTACAATATTTTCTACAACTTCATTTACCCAAACAACA
>CAZFME010000179.1:0-3119 GCA_964520055.1 uncultured Clostridia bacterium | reverse complement strand
AAAACCCAGGTATTTATTTCTCCCGAGGGTGATCATTATAGAACACGACTTACCCATACACTGGAAGTGGCTCAGATAGCCAGGACCATATCCCGGAGTTTAAGATTGAATGAAGACCTGACCGAAGCTATCGCATTGGGTCATGACTTGGGGCATACACCCTTCGGGCATACAGGTGAACAGGTACTTAGCAATCTCATTGACGGGGGTTTTAGGCATGAAGAACAAAGTCTGAGAGTTGTAGATTATTTGGAACAGGGTAAGGGACTAAATCTTACCTGGGAAGTCAGAGATGGTATAAAAAACCATACTGCCCAAGGAAATCCCGCCACTCTGGAAGGTCAAGCGGTAAAAATATCCGACTGGATTGCCTATATAAACCATGATATTGATGATGCCGAAAGAGCTGGAATATTAAAACCGGAAGATTTGCCACCGGAATTATTGGAGACCTTGGGCAGACAACACGGCAAGCGTATTGATACCATGATTAAGGATGTGATAACGGCTAGTTTTGGACAGCCCATTATAAAAATGAGTGATGGCATATATGATGCAACACGAAAACTAAGAAGTTTTTTATTTGACAATATTTATGTGGGCTCTTCCGCTAAAACTCAGGAAAATAAAGCTAAGGTGATGCTAAGACTCTTATTTGAGTATTATATCCAATATCCCGATTCCATGCCGCTGGAATTTGTAAAAATATCAAAAGAGCAAGATGTAAAAAGAGCCGTAGTAGACTATATAGCAGGCATGACAGATGGATTTGCCCTCAGTAAATTTCGGGAAATCTATATGCCTTCTTCTTGGCCATTAGAAATCTGAAAAAATTATCAATATATTTCATGGGGAAAAAAGAAGGAATAATTGAGGTTAACGTAGAATAATGTGTATGTAAATTGAGAGGGAGGAGAGAAGAACACAATAATTTATTGCGAGAATAGCTCCTCATCTGGCTATGAGGAGATTTTTTTTAAGGTTTGGTGGTATAAATGGGGTTTTATCCTGAAAACATCATAAAAGAAGTGCAAGACAGAGCAGATATAGTAGAAATAGTATCGGAATATACTTCCCTGCAAAAACGCGGTGAAAACTACCTGGGGCTTTGCCCCTTTCATAAGGAAAAAACCCCTTCTTTCAACGTTGATGTGGGAAAACAGTTGTTTTATTGTTTCGGATGCGGTGCAGGTGGAAATGCATTTAATTTTGTAATGAAAAAAGAAAATATAAATTTTCCGGAGGCCGTGCGATATCTGGCTGATAAATTTAACGTAAAACTCCCTGGAAACACGAATAAAGAACTGTCTCGGGAGTTTCGAGAAAGACGGGAATACTTTAGAATAAATCGCTTGGCGGCAAAATACTACAACTATTGCCTGCTTCACACCCGTGAGGGTGACAAAGCTATGGCCTATATTAAAAACCGAGGCCTTACACAGGATATCGTAGAAAAGTTTTTTCTGGGATATGCACCGTCATCTTGGGATGGGCTTATAAAATATGCTGGAAAAAGGGGTATAAAAACTGACACTTTGGAAAAAATCGGCCTTATTATACCTCGTAAGGATAATAAAGGCTATTATGATAGATTCAGAAACAGAATTATGTTCCCAATAGAGGATGTTACAAAAAACATTATTGGCTTTGGCGGTCGGGCACTTGATGAGTCGATGCCCAAATATTTAAACTCTCCGGAAACGCCATTGTTTTCCAAAGGGGATAATTTGTATGCTCTTTCCATGATAAAAAGAGATCCTACACTTGATGTAACTGTGGTAGAAGGCTATATGGATTGTATATCATTACACCAGCATGGTTTCAAACAAACAGTGGCTTCACTGGGAACCGCCCTTACGAAAAAACAAGCAACATTACTAAAAAAATACACTGATGGAGTTATTCTCTCATATGATGCTGATGAAGCTGGTCGAGCAGCAACGGTGAGAGGAATGGACATCTTAGCACAGGAGGGTTTCAGAGTAAAAATATTGAGTTTACCAGACGGAAAAGATCCTGATGAAGTTATAAAGAGCCAGGGTGCCGGACATTTTCAAAAACTCTTGACTACTTCCATGGACCTCATAAGTTACAAATTGTTTTTGGCAAAAAGAGATATAGACATCAGGACACCTGATGGGAAGCTTAAATTCATTAAACAAGCAGTGGATATTCTAACGGATATCGATAATGAACCGGAACTGGAGATACATGTAAGAAAGTTGGCAGCCGAGCTCGGAATTTCACCTCAAGCTATTAAAAAAGAAGTGCAAAGAAGTAAATTGGCAAACAATGGATATGGGTATAAAAAAAGCCAGATAAGAGATAATAATAAGGAATTTAACAAAATTTCGCCGGTAACAGGTTTTTATAAAGCAGAGAGGAAATTTTTAAAACTAATCATTGAAAATAAGAAGATACGGGAAAAGTTCAAAGGTCAAATTAACCCCCGATTTTTTACAAATAGTAATACACAGAAAATTGCTGATGTCCTCTTTGAAATAATCAACAAAAATCAAGACATTGATATCTCTCATGTATTCAATTACCTGGATGAAGAAGGATGTGCGGAACTTTCAACGATACTGATGGAGCATATTGAATTAAAGGATGAAGGGCTTATAAATGCCCTTGTAAAAAAAATAAAGCAGGGCTACTTCAAAAAATCTATTGCCAAAGTGAGAGAGCAAATCAGGAAGGCCGAAATATTGGGTCATAGAGAGGAGATCAACGACCTTTTGATTACTTATCAACAACTGAAAACTGAAATGGATGAATTAAATAATCATGCTCATACTACTTCGGGGAAGGAGGGAGCATAAATGGTAAATAAAGAGCTTTATTTTCTTCATCAATATAGAATGTTTTAGCTAGTGATTTTTCAATGTTAATGTTTTCAAAGTGGAAACCCCTGGCAAGCATTTCTAGAGCTACTGCTAGAGTATCAGCAACCGCGTTTTCTTTCGCTGATGCCCCGAAGCCTTTTTCTTTTATTTCAATAAGGCGTCGTTTGATGCCATCATAGCCACCAAGCATAGCTTTAACATCGAAATCACTTCTTCTGATGCTAAAGAAGGCTGAATAATAATAAAGCGGATAATAAACTTTAAACCAAGCAA
>CAZFME010000178.1:780-3121 GCA_964520055.1 uncultured Clostridia bacterium | reverse complement strand
AATTCCAGTATTATATGGTGGAGAGTTTGGCCCAGACCTTACGTTTGTTGCAAAGTACAATAATATCAGCTGTGAGGAAGTTATCAAAATACATACTGGTCCTCTATATCGAATTTACATGTTAGGATTTCTTATGGGGTTTCCTTATTTAGGGAATATACCTGATAGAATCACGGCTCCACGCTTGGATGAGCCTAAGATAAAAATAAGAGCTGGTTCTGTAGGCATAGCTGGAAATCAAACTGGAATTTATCCTGTAGATAGCCCTGGAGGATGGAGAATTATTGGTGCAACACCAGTTAAGCTATATGACCATCAAAGAGAAAAACCTATACTGTTGGAAGCAGGGCATTATTTACGGTTTGTTCAAATTAATGAAAAAAAATTTAATGATATAAAAGAATCTGTCGAAACTGGTAAATATTTGATTAAAGTAGAGGATTATATAAAACAAATTAGGGGTTTCAAGTGAGGTGTACAATTGAATATTTTTGAAGTTATAGAACCTGGATTTTTTACTACCATACAGGACTTAGGACGATATGAAAATGAAAGTGAAGGAGTCCCAAATTCAGGTGCAATGGATGAATATTCATTTAGAATTGCTAATTTATTATTGAATAATGATGAAAATTGTCCAGCATTGGAAATTACTTTAATAGGGCCAAAGTTGTTAGTATTAAATGATGTGGTAGTAGCTCTGACAGGAGCAGATATGCAACCAGTAGTAAACGGTATAAAGCGATCCAATTGGTGTTCAATGCCATTGCTTAAAGGTGATTTGCTATCTTTTTTGCCGATGAAATCAGGTTTACGGAGCTATTTGGCTATTCCAGGTGGCTTTAAATCTAATATTGCTTTCGGGAGTTCATCAACTTATACAAGAGGTGGTATTGGGGGAATTAACGGAAGACGCTTAGTGCCCGGAGATATATTAGAAATGGCAAGTGATTCTTTATATGATACTGAAATTATACCAAAAAAAATGTCAAAAAATTTTATTCCTACCCATATTAACATGCAGGAAATCAAAGTTATTTTAGGCCCACAAGATGATTACTTTCCACCTGAAACAATAAAAACATTTCTTCAATCTAGTTTTAAAATAACAAATAATATAGATAGAATGGGTTACAGATTAGATGGCCCTCAAATAGTATCTTATGGAGAGAATAATATAATAACCGATGGTATTGTACCGGGATCTATTCAGATACCACCTAACGGAAAGCCTATTATTATTATGAAAGATGCTCAGACCACAGGTGGTTACGCAAAAATAGCAACAGTTATATCAACAGACTTGCAAAAAATAGCACAAATGAAACCTGGAGATAAAATAAAATTCAAAAACATATCACTTCAAGAAGCACATGAAGATTTAAAATCAAATGAGCGTAGGATAAAATTAGCAGTTAGTAATTTAAAACAGGTAAAATACTTTATGGTAACAGTTGATGAGAAAAAATATGATGTCAGCCTGAGCGACTGGTGAACTATTATGAAGTATTTACAATGATATTAAGCTTTTACGTATCAAAAAAACAGGTCTATTATATAATCTGTACTTAACAACCAAAAATGCCGTTAAAAATAATCCATAGCAGCTTTAAAACAAGTGGGCATTCCTTTCTTAAATGTAAAAGGAAATTGTTGAAGAGTTTTAAGTATTAAAAAAATACAACCTTTCCTTAAGGTTGCTTTTTATTAATATCAATAATTGTACAAGGGGGTGGAGTTACAATTTTAATCTTTAAGGGAAGGAGATGATAAAAAGGAAATATAGCATAGTCTTATAAATTAAAAAAAGCCCATGAAATCATTTTTTAAAAATGTATAGAGGAGGTTTGATGTATGGATAACAAGAAACTTTTACTACCTAAAACAACACTTGGGAAGGTTTCAACTATTTATTTTTGTATTGTGTGGTGGATTCTTGTTAATAAACCCGTACTTGGAATTTTTAATGATATGGTATCGAAAGAAGGAATAACATGGGTGTTAAGTATGCCTATTAATTTCTTTTATGTGTTGGTTATAACTGTTATAACAGTAGCGCTAACTTTTATTGTATTAGAAAAGTGGGATGTTGGAGGTGAAAATTAATGTCAAAAACTGCATTGGTATTTTTAATTGTAGGAGCGTATTGCATAGTTGTAACGATTATAGGAATTATGGCAAACAAAAAGAGTGAGGATACGTCAGAAGATTATTTTCTTGCAAGCCGTAAAGTAAGTGCTTTTGCATCATTCTTTACATTAACCGCCAGTTTTTATAGTGCATATTTACTTATGGGAGCTGTTGGGTTTTATTATACCCATGGATTTTCAATGTTAATGGC
>CAZFME010000178.1:0-770 GCA_964520055.1 uncultured Clostridia bacterium | reverse complement strand
AGTCATATATTGTTCAGCATATGGCCTATGGTATTGGGTACTAGGTGGTCCAATACATTTACTCGGCAAAAAGTTCGGTCATTCAACACCGGCTGAATTAATTGAACATTACTATGAGAGCAAGGAATTAGGCTCATTAGTCGCCATTGTCCTTTGCGTATTTAGTGTTCCATATCTTTCGATGCAGTATGGCGCAATAGGAATGGCGTTCCAAACTATAACAGAAGGTGCTGTAAGTTATCAGGTTGGAGCTATTATATTAGGCGGGGTTGCCTGTGCGTATGTATTTTTAGGTGGATTTAGGAGTGTTGCTTGGACAGATGTTATGCAAGGGATGTTCTTCATGGCTATCGCGTGGGGCTTAGGAATATATTTCTTAATTAAAACAGGTGGTATTAGACCAATGTTCGAAAATATCGTTGCAGCGGATTCCGCTTTGCTGTCGCTACCTGGTCCACAAGGATTTTATACTTGGGGAGTATGGCTGTCATTTATGTTACTTTACACGGTTTTACCAGCAATTAGGCCAGATACTTTCCAGAGAGCTTATGCGGTTGAAAATCTCAAGTCTTGGAAGAAAGCATGTTTTCATACGGCATGGGTATTGCCGGTTACCTATATTATTACTATGTTCACTAGTTTTGGATTAAGGATTTACGTACCCGGGCTTACTGGGGTAGAGACGGAGCAAGCTCTTATTTCGTACTTTAACCTTAACAATCCAATAATAGGAATTTTTATTCTTACTGCTGCAATGGCTGCATCAATGT
>CAZFME010000177.1:0-3131 GCA_964520055.1 uncultured Clostridia bacterium | reverse complement strand
GATGCCACCACAGCAGGGAACTTCCATTCTGAGAACTGTTATGCTTTTTATGTTATTGTATTTTACAATATCAGTAAGTTTCTCTGTGTAATCAATATTATCCAGTTTGGGACAGCCAATTATCGTAACTTTGTTTCTCATAAAATCATTATGAATATTTGGGTAAGCATAAGCAGTACAGTCTGCAGCTACAAGCAAATGAGCGTTATTCAGGAATGGTGCATTTGCCGGAACAAGCTTTATCTGGCAGGGCCACTGATTAAGCTGTGACTGTTGTCTTGTTGTAGAATTACATTGCTGCGGTTGGACATTGGTTTCCTTTTTTAATGTTTTTATTTGAGTACCTGGGCATCCACAGGGAAGCATATTCCTCTTAACAGCCTCTTCATCATATGGGGCAGCTTCACGCTCCTCGATTGTAATTGCTCCAGTAGGACATTCAGGAAGGCAGTCACCAAGACCATCACAGTAAGATTCTGATACGAGTTTTGCTTTGCCGTCTATTAGTTGAAGTGCACCTTCATGGCAGGCCTTGATACAAAGACCACAGCCGTTGCATTTTTCTTCGTCTATAACAATAATATTCCTTTTCATTTTTCTCCACCTCTTTCCATATTTTGTTGTATCTTTGAGTATATAGTAATATAATATAGACAGTGTTTCAGTAGCCACAGCTACAAAAGGAGTGATATATTATTTTTAATGTGAAGAAAAGTGTTCTACCTGAAGCTATTTTGTTTGATGGAATAGATGTAAATGATTTAAGTGTGATGATGGGCTGTCTAAAGCCAAGAATATGTGAGTATAAAAAGGATGAGTATATCGCTCTTGCCGGTGATAAGTTTGAATCAGTGGGAATCTTATTAACTGGTGAAGCAGCAATCATAAAAGAAAATGCTGAAGGGAACCGGGTAGTTATGGCGATTTTGCAGCCTGGAGATATGTTCGGTGAAATGGTGGTTTTCTCAAGTAACTCAATTTGGCCTTCAACGGTTGTTGCACAGCAAGATTGTAAGGTGTTTTTCCTTTCAAAAAATAAGATAATAGGCCAATGTGAAAGGATATGCCCATGGCACAGAACACTTATACTTAATATGCTTAAGACTGTGTCTGAACGGGCTTTAACATTGAATAAAAAGGTTGAATATCTCACAATTAAAAGCATGCGTGGGAAAATAAGCGTCTTTCTATTAGATCAGTATAAAAAAACAGGGAAAACCACATTTGTCTTACCTATGAATCGAAATGACATGGCAGACTTTTTGAACGTATCAAGACCGTCTATGTCAAGAGAAATGAGCCGCATGAAAGATGAAGGAATTATTGATTATCATCTATCTACTTTTAAGATAAAGGATATTGATGCCCTGCGAAGTGCAGTTGAATAAGGTGACAGGGGACGAGGGGACGGTCCCGCTGTCACCCTGAATATTTGCCTTAATGGTGTAAAGCGAAGGAAATATTATGATATATCCTTCGCTTTAATGTTTGAGAGATTATCAATAATTTCTTTTATTACAGTTTATATTCAAGTATTCTCTGCTTGTACTGTTAAACTCTTTGAGCATACTGTTGATCTTATATACCGGAGAATTTTTATATTCATTAGACTGTTTATACGCCAAATACTGAACAAGCATTTCCTTATTTTCAGACAAGAATTTTTCGGGGTTTTCGATGGACTGCTTTGTGCTTTCAGTTTTTGCAGTGCCTGACTTTTAGGCAATTTCTCCATGCAATCACCACTCTACATGTTTCGCAGTTTCTTACAAAGGTGACTTTGTTTCTCCTATGATCATTATACACTAAATTACATTATTAAAAGAAAAAACATGGTCATAAGTGAGAGAGCAATCCCATGGGGAAAGTAGGGAACGGCCCCTGTGCCGTTCCGTCATGTTGTATCTTCGCCTTTCTACTTTGTTTTGCAGACTATATTTGGTTAAATTGGCACCGATAAAAAATGTTTATCCGGCAAATGGTTCATATGTTATGATATACATATAAAGTTAAATTTGCTTAACGAGGTGCTTAAAAGAATGAAGACAATACTTTGTTATGGCGATTCAAACACTTGGGGGTATAATCCCGACGGTACAGGGCGATACCCGAAACAAATGCGCTGGACCAGTGTATTGCAAAAGGAACTGGACGACAGTTATGATGTTATTCCTGAAGGCTTAAATGGCAGGACTACTGTTTGGGACGACCCAGTCAGAGGTGAATATAGAAACGGGAAGACATATTTATTGCCCTGTCTACATACTCATAAGCCCATAGATTTAGTAATACTATTCTTAGGCAGCAATGATTTAAAATTAAGATTTAGTGTAACTTCTCACGAAATAGCACAGAGTGTGGAAATGCTGGTAAATATCATTAAAAAAAGTGAAACAGGGCCTGATATGAATTCACCCGAGATACTTGTCATAATACCGCCATCAATACTAATCCCAAAAGAAGCGAGGAAGTTAGATTATCTAATTCCTGAGTATGAAAAAGCGGTGGAGAAAAGCAAACAATTTCCTAAAGCATTTACAACAGTATTAAGCGGCCAATGTCATTTAATAGATTCATCAAAGTTAATTAAAACCAGTGAAATAGATGGCATGCATTTAGAACCGGAAAGTCATGCTATACTGGGAAAAGAAGTGGCTAAATATATTAAACGGTATATATAGCTTATTTTAGCTCACTACGGTCTGCCATATATAGACGGCCTATAGCAGGGTAGGCTTTTACGCGCTTTTTCCGAGAAAAGTGTTAAAAACAAAACGCCAACTTACGCCAGCAATATACCCGTTACCAACAATGAATAATTTGGAACCGTCCCTAAATATTTATAAAAAATCTGCCGGACAATGCCACGTGGGAAGATTTGATATATCAGTTTTATGTTAAGAAAAGAATCGAAAATGGTATCAAAGAGATTGAAGATGGTGAAATTGTTACACACGAGGAAGTTAAAAAAGGCTACTATCATGAAAATAATATTGTATTAAAAGATGTTGTTCAATAAGTGATTTGACATTTTTCGATTTTAGGCATATAGTATTAAACAGTAATTCAATATAAACATTGGCGATGACGGAGAAGATAAGCATTGACACTGTGAATTCAGAGAGCCGGGG
>CAZFME010000176.1:0-3131 GCA_964520055.1 uncultured Clostridia bacterium | reverse complement strand
TGTAGGGTATACAATCAGTTCCTTCATAAAGAGCCCCCTCGTTGACCATATATACTAACTTTCTATAATCTATGTGTTATTCCGGTATAATGTTGATTCCGTTGTGGTAAGTTACTCCGGTGAAGATGATGGCACCTCTCCCTAAGGCAAGATCTGTTATTCCGGCAAGAGACGATATCTCTCCTTTAATCCGGACTGTTATTCGGAACGGTCAAAGACCGTTCCCTACAACGCAGGGGTTTGCGGCAATTCGGCGTCCTGCCAAGTGCCCGTAAGCGTGCGTCCTGCGCGTTAGACTGTGTGAAAAGTCACAACACGGAAGATGGTCAAATTTGTCATCTGGATCTAAGACTCTTCACTGCGTTCAGAGTGAAATAAAAAATGGATTAGCAAGTTTCTACACTGAAACTAATTATAGCAACTATAGTTATCAGGTGATACAAGAGAGCGAATATTATTTTTTCGTTTATGGTTCTTGATGAGATTTAAAGAAAGCCGTTAAAAAACAGCTAACTCAGTTTCGCTAGGGAACCTTAGGTTCCCTTCGACGACTGCTTCGCAGTCTGAGCACCCTCCTTAAAGAAGCGAGGAATTTTTCCCCTGCACCCCTTTTTAGGCTTTCGCTGAAATCGAATCTTAGAACCATAGAAAAAATAAACCTGAGCGAACTGTATCACCTGACAACCGTCACATCTTATCTTTTAATCTTATGAAAAAGCTCAAATCCCAAGATACTGGGCTGTGGTTCCAAATCAAAATCAACGATCTTTATCGCTTAATGTTATAAAAAGCTCCGATACCGAGGTACTGGGCTGTGGTATCAAGCTCCTGCTCGATTCTCAAAAGTTGATTGTATTTGGCAACCCTATCGGTGCGGGAAGGAGCTCCTGTTTTGATCTGACCGGCATTAACTGCCACTACCAAATCTGCAATGGTGGTGTCTTCGGTTTCACCTGAGCGATGTGATACTACAGCTGTATATTTTGCCCTTTCAGCCATCGAAATCGCATCTAGGGTCTCGGTCAGTGTGCCTATCTGGTTTAGTTTTATCAGAATGGAGTTAGCCACTCCTTTTTCAATACCACGCTGGAGCCTTTCGGTATTGGTGACAAACAGATCGTCACCTACCAGCTGAACTTTGCTGCCGAGGGCATCTGTGAGAAGTTTCCAACCTTCCCAGTCCTCTTCGTCCATGCCGTCTTCTATGGATATTATGGGGTATTTTTCAACCAAGCGGGAGTAATAATCCACCATGCCAGCTGCATCATATTCCAAGCCCTCACCTTTGAGCTGGTATTTGCCCTCATTGTAAAACTCCGAAGAGGCCGAGTCAAGTGCAATAAATATGTCCTTGCCAGGGATATATCCGGCTTTTTCGATAGCTTCCACAATGTATTTAATAGCTTCTTCATTTGAAGAAAGGTTTGGGGCAAAGCCACCTTCGTCTCCGACAGCTGTAGCCAAGCCTCGTTCAGCCAAGACCTTTTTTAATATATGGAATGTCTCAGCTCCCATCCGAAAAGCTTGGGCAAAGCTTTTAGCACCAGCCGGCATAATCATGAACTCCTGTAGGTCCACATTGTTATCGGCATGTTCACCACCGTTTAATATATTCATCATTGGAACCGGCAATACCTTAGAATTAGCGCCGCCTATATACCTGAAAAGTCCTATGCCTAGAAAATTTGCTGCTGCGTGAGCTGTGGCCAAGGATACCCCCAAAATAGCATTGGCACCTAGGCGGCCTTTATTTGAGGTTTTATCCAAGTCGATTAAGAGTCGGTCAATTGCCACTTGGTCAAGGGCATCCATACCCAGGAGCTCGGGAGCTATTTCCTCATTTACATTCTGAACGGCTTTTAAGACACCTTTGCCTGTAAAGCGCTTGGGATCTTTGTCCCTGAGCTCTACAGCTTCAAACTGGCCTGTGGATGCACCTGATGGGACCGCAGCTCTACCCATGGTACCGTCTTCAAGTACAACTTCAGCTTCTATTGTGGGGTTGCCTCGTGAATCCAAGATTTCTCTGGCAAATACATCGATGATTGTTGACATAAGCATTCACCTTCCTAATTATATTCTTTCTAATTATATTAAAGTATATTATTTTATCTTTATTAATCATGCTTCCGATGTCGTAAGCTAATCCAGTGAAGATGACGACACCTCGGAAGAGTTTCAACATTGGAACCACCATTTACTATCAGCGACTAACCCGTCATTTCCTTAAAGTTAAGTCTCAGGTGCCTGGTACCGTTGGCTTAACTTATTTTCGAGCTAAGCTAATATCAACGATTCTCCCGTCATTTCTTTGGGCTTTTCTATACCCAATAATTGAAGCATGGTAGGTGCTATATCGGCCAGCTTTCCGGGTCTTAGCTTATAATATTTATTACTTAGCAGAATCAACGGAACCGGATTGCAGGTATGTGCAGTATAAGGCTCGCCTGTTACATGGTCAATCATTTGCTCAGCATTGCCGTGATCTGCAGTCAAAAGCAATGTTCCACCTTTTTCTTGTATGGTTTTTACCACTTTCCCGATACATTCATCCACCGCCTCGATAGCCCTTACCGCTGCATCGTAAACGCCGGTGTGACCTACCATATCGGGATTTGCAAAGTTTAGTATTATTACATCATATGTATCTTCCATGATTTTTTCTATCACCATATCGGCCACTTTATATGCACTCATCTCGGGTTGCCGGTCATATGTAGCTACTTTTGGTGATGGAATTAATATCCTGTCTTCACCGGGATATGCCTTTTCCACACCGCCGTTGAAGAAAAAGGTCACATGGGCATATTTTTCCGTTTCAGCAATTCTAAGTTGTCTAAGACCTGCTTTGGCCAGCACATCTGCTAGAATGTTTTTCAAGGATTCAGGACTATAAGCTACCCTTACATTTTTAATACCTGCATCGTATTCGGTCAAACACACATAGTAGATGGGAAAATATCCCTGCTTACGACAGAATCCGTTAAATTCTTCGTCACAAAAGGCGTATGTCAGCTGGCGGGCTCTGTCAGGCCGGAAGTTGAAAAAAATAATTGAGTCACCTTGCTTTACCATCGCCACAGGCTTTCCATTGTCATCGGTGATTACAGTTGGCATTACAAATTCATCAG
>CAZFME010000175.1:0-3136 GCA_964520055.1 uncultured Clostridia bacterium | reverse complement strand
TTCATCACCTCTAGATGATGTTTTTTGTCACGGGTTTATATCCCATAAGCTTTTTCTCGTTGTAGATATGGCGACTGCACCTGAAGCCAAAGCTTTTTTTACCTCTTCTTCGGTTTCAATAAGGCCTCCTGCTACCAGAGGGGTGTTCACCCTTGCCGTAATTCTTTTTAATGTTTTGGTAAGTACCCCTGGCAATATTTCCACTGCATCGGGCTCTACCTGACCGATGGTTTTTACGGCAGTATCAACTGCAAGGCTATCGAGAATGAATACCCGTTGTATTGTAAACATGCCCATCCTTCGTGCACTCATAGCCAGATTGCTTCTTGTAGTAATAATACCGTCCGGTCTTATTTCTTCCACGATATATTTGGTTCCTTCACTGTCTTTACTTATTCCTTCAACAAGATCTAGGTGCAAAAATGCTCTTTTCCTGGCCTTCTTTATGCAATGAACCACATACTTTATATTTAATATGCTTCCTGTCAACAGAAAAACACACTGGATTTTTCTAGACAAGGCCATGTCCACATCATTTATATCTCTTATAGCCGCTATAACAGGATATTTTTTAATATCGGCTAAGATTTCGTTGTTCAAAAATATCACTCCCCAATTATGGCTATTGCCTATGCCTTTTTTCGCAACTTTCTATATATAATTATAGCTTGATTTTCATTGTTGGTCAATTTTGGTTATTTAAATGCTTTTGAATAACCAAAAAAACTTTGGAACTTTTTTGTAATATTCCCGTCTAAAGAGTAGAATCAATAACACAGATGACAATTTTGGGTGTGAAGTCTAAGCTGCTATCTGTAATGGGAGGTGAAAATGCTCAAATCTTTATTTCAACCACAATTAAAAATTATGTAAGGAGGATTGCCGATAGTGAAGAAAAAATTAGCGTTATTTTTAGTGTTAATGTTTATCTTTACAACCATGATCCCGGTTATGGCTTTGGACAACACCGGTATATCCCAGGAAAAAGCTATACAAAAGGTCAAAAATATATTTGATACAATTTCCTTTGACCGCTTTAATATTAACTATAATGAAAACTATGACGGGAAAAAGGTGTGGGAACTGTATTGGAATGAAACAAAAGAGCCTTACGGCAGTTTACATGTCAATATAGATGCAGATGATGGCAATATCTTAAACATATATTTATATAGAGGTTATAATCCTGATAGAAAAACCTCCCCAATACCCAAATACAATAAAGACCAAGCTCAAAAAATAGCTGAAGCCTTTGCTAAAAAACTGCAGCCTCAGGAGTTTGCAAAAACCAAGTTATACGACCGGGAACAAGAAGACTATCCTATGGAAGATACCAGCTACAGCGATGCATACCGTTTTAATTTCATTCGGATGGAAAATAATATCCCAGTAGAGTATAACGGTTTTAACATCACCGTAGATGCCCATACAGGAGAAGTTGAAAGCTATGATTTCAATTGGAGTTGGGACCCATTGCCTTCAGCGGAGAAAATAATATCTTTAAAAGAAGCTGAAAAGATTTTTCAAGACAATTTAGGGTTAAAGCTGGTCTACCAGCGTTACTTTGACTACCGCACCAGAGAAGAAAATATTAAATTGATATATACCTTGGATTATCCCAGAGAAGTTCTAATAGATGCCATCACCGGAAAGCTCATCAAAAATGATTATTATGGTATTAGTGAAAAGGCGGCCATGGGATCCAAGCAAATGGCAGATGGGGGTTTCACACCTGCGGAGCAAAAAGAAGTGGAGATCACCAAAAACTGTATATCAAAAGAAACCGCCATAGAAGAAATAAAAAAATATATTTTGATTCTTGACGGTTTTAAAGTAAACTACGCAAATCTCTATGAAGACTACAACGATCCTGATCAAAAGGTTTGGAGTATTAATTGGAAAAAATCCGATGACAATGGTGTAAAAGGTTACATCTACACCCGGGTCAATGCAATAACTTCCGAAGTTTTAAGCTTTGATTTTTACAGCTACGATGAACCTTCACAGAAGTTTAAACAGAACTATGACAGGGCATCCGCTCAAAGGAAGGCTGAAGAATTTCTTAAAAAGTTCCAGCCCGATAGATTTACTAACGTAAAATTGCAAGAAACAGACGAAGAGATAGAATTTCCTGAAAAGGTTAAGCAACATCATTTCGGCTATACCAGATTGGTAGGCGATATTCCCTATCCGAACAATGGATTTAACTTGACCGTTGATGCCCAAAGCGGTGTGGTTACAAGCTACCGGCTGCTGTGGCATGAACGGGAATTTCCCAGTGCCGACGGCGTTTTAACCAAAGCCGACGCCGAAGAGCGATTCTTAAAGAATATAGGCCTTGAGCTGGCTTATGTTTCGATTTTTAAGCCCAAAGAAGAAACCCGGAACTATCAATTAGTATACAGGGTTAAAACTTCAAAGTCATATAATTTTGATGCCTTTGAATTCAAGCCCTTAGACTACAGTGGAAAACCTATCGAGGAAGAAATTAAAACAGCTTTTGCCGATATTAAAGGGCATTGGGCTGAAAAGGACATCCAACTTCTGGTAGACCTTGGGGTCATTAAATCTGCGGAAGATAAATTCAGACCCGATGAGAACATAACAGAAGGAGATTTCATTAAGCTGCTAATGATAGCCAAAAATCAAAGAATCTCCGATGATATTCCTATCCCTGTAATCAAGCTTGAATCCGAAGATTTAAAATCCGATGAGGAGATTCAAAGATACATTGATGCAGCCCTAAAGCTTGGTTGGATAAAGCCTGGGGAAGCAGAGGTCAAAAGACTTCTTTCAAGGGAAAAAGCGGCGGCTTTTGTGGTAAGAGCTATGGGCTTTGATAAGGTTGCAAGTCTCTCGGGCATTTATAAAGATGCCGTAAAAGATGTTGCTTCCATAAAACCTGAATACAAAGGCCATATTTCAATTGCCATGGGGCTTCAACTTCTATCGGAAGATGACGGCAACTTCAAACCAAAGAGCACTACCAGCCGGGCACAGGCTACAACAATTCTGGTCCGGATGCTTAAAAGTGATGATAATTAGTGAATAATTGAAACAACAACGGGTAAAATAATATTGAGGGTTCGCAGTGGCTGAGCCAAGACTGCCGGAGGATCCAACGGAGGGTTTTCCG
>CAZFME010000174.1:0-3157 GCA_964520055.1 uncultured Clostridia bacterium | reverse complement strand
TGGATCAATAGCACCCAAGAAGCGGTTATAGTTTACGAGGAATGAGTTGAAATTTTATCAATTGGGAATAATTAAAACCCTACTTCTTTGGACGGGGCTTGGCTATACTTTTTTTGGCCATATATGACATGTGGAAAAAATATCGAATCTATGTATTACCTCTAAGTATCCCCTGCATTTGGTGAAATGGGGAGGATGAAAATGCAGCATTTTATCGTTGGGCTTATGTTCGTCATTATTATTGCCAATGCCGGATGGTTTGTGTTCTTTTATAATAAGACAGTCAATAAAAAAACAAAAATTGAAGACAGGTGGAAGAATATTTATGATTTGATAAAATTGAAATACGATATAATGGAAAATTTTGTTAAGAAGACTCATTGTGTTGTAAATCATGAAGAGGAAATAAGGATTTGGTTGGCACACTCACGCAGCAAATTATTAAAAGCCCAAACTCCGGTTGAGGCAATAAAAATTTCAGGAGAGTTAAAGGAGTTTTTAAAAACATTTTCCATAGATAAAACGTGGAATAAAGATCTGGAAGCGGACCCTGATTTTTTACAAATTTGTATACAGATAAAAAAATTGGATGAAAAACTGGCGCTAAAACAGCGGATTTTTAAAGACGAAGTATTTTTATATAATAAATCAATCAATACATTTCCTAATGCTATAGCTGCCAAGATTATGAATATACGAGAACTGCATTGGGGTGATTCATAGCTTTAACAATAGTGAGGAAAAAATCTAGATCTAAAGGCATCTTTATTTATTAAAAAACCGCCTGATAATGAATCTGTCAGGCGTTTTTTATCATGTTTATATTCTAAGCTCTTTTAAATAAGCTGAAAATATGGAAAGCCCCGTCTTGAACATATCACTGTCATTTCCAAAGCCGATGCGCAAGAATCCAGGGACCTCAAAACACTCTCCCGGAACCATCAGAAGCTTATGCTTTTCATAGAGTCCTTTGCACAGTTCCCCCGTTGTAACGGGGATGTTTTTTAAGCGAGGGAACAGCAGGACACCAGCCTTAGGTTTTACGTAATCGAAATAATCCTTATGTTTTCCTAGCCATTTCATAAAAAATTCTAGGTTTTCCCGGGCAATACTCAGGTTTCTTTTCATAACCTTATCTATATTTTTTAATGCGAAGGTTGCCAGATAGTCATTAATGGGGGAATTGCTTATGGAAGTGTAATCCTTCCATCCCCAACAGGCATTTACGATATCTTGAGGCCCTGCAATCCAGCCCAAACGCAGGCCTGAAAGTCCGTAGGATTTTGACATACTGCCCACACTTATGGCTCTTTTTGAAAGACTTCGTCCATGTGGTGGAATGATGTTGGGATATAAGGCAAAATCGTGGTAAACTTCATCACAAAGGACCCAGAAATCTCCTTCTTCCGCCCAGGAAAGAATGGTTTTCAGTTGACTTTCGGATATAACCGCTCCTGTGGGATTATGGGGGATATTTAAAACTATAAGCTTTGTTTTTTCATCGATGAGTTTTTTCAGTTCATTTATATCGGGTTCATACCCTTTGTCAATATCCATGTGCCAGTATTTGACTCGAGCTCCACGGGCTTCGGCGGTGGAATACAGAGCCTGATAGGCAGGGAATTGAACGATAACCGTATCATCGGGTTTTACCAGTGTATTTGTGACTAAAAAATCCGCCTCGATGGCACCGGTAGTGACCAAGATGTTTTCCGGTGAAGTACCCCTGTAAAAACCGGCTATGACTTCTCTAAGCTCCTGTCTTCCGGTAGTGGGATTGTAACCGAGTTTGATTTCTAACAGTTCTTCTATTAGGTTATCTTTGTTCCCAAGAGATAAAAGTTCGCCCAATGTGAAGGGCTTGGCATCGGTTTCAGCCAGATTATACACCGCATCGTTCTCGTAGGTATTCATCCAGCGCTCTACTGCAAAGGTCTTCATATCCATAAAAAGCAACTCCTCAATCTAGATATTCTCTACACAACATGATTAAACAGTATGACAATACCCATCCCCAATAACACTGTTATAAACATGTTTTCTGTTTTATAAGCCACAGGAAAGGTCAACAAGGCAGCAAAAAATAGAGGGTTTGAAATACCGACACTTAGCTTGTTTTCTACCATGAGCACTCCGGGGAAAAAAAGTGCTGAAAGCACGGCTGTTGGAACAAATCCTAAAAACTTTATAAACAGTTTTGAAATTTTTCTTTTAGATAACAGAGTGGTAGGCAACATCCTTGGGAAGTAGGTGACAAGTCCCATTGCGATAATAAGATGTAAATAATTCAAGTCAATCTTCATTGCCCATAAGCACCCCCACCATCGCAGCAATAACAGTAGCCAAAATAACATTCCAATTCCCGGGTATGGTATATATAAACAATATAGAAAGGAAACCTGATATTAATGCAACTAAGGCAAATCTGACATTTTTAAGTTGCATGCACAAAAGGGCAAGGAACATTCCCGGAAGAGCGAAATCAAACCCCAGAGCCTTGGTATCCGGTATAAGGTTACCTAAGGTTGCACCCATAATGGTGCTGATAACCCAGCTGGAATAAGCGGTTAAATAAAGACCCAAATAATAAGCATGAGAAAGAGGCCTTTGCTCTACATCGGTAATGCTCACGGCAAAACTTTCATCGGTGATAAAGAACGATATAAGAGGAATATACCTTTGTTTTATTTCCCGAAAGTGGGGTGCCAGTGAAGCACTAAATAGAAAATGTCTTAAATTTACCAGAAAGGTTGTTATAATTATGGGAATAGCGCTTATTCCCGAACCTAACATATCTACAGCTATGAATTGGGCAGAACCGGCGTATACAAACAAAGACATTAAGCACATTTGTAAAGGGGTGAGTTCTGCATCTGCGGCCATCACTCCAAGGGCAAAGCCTACGGGTATGTATCCCATTATAATAGGTGCTGCTCTTTTAACTCCAAGGACAAGTTCATCTTTTTCACATGATTGCATAATTATCCCTCAAACTTGCATAATAATTAAATCCTATAATATCAGATTCGAGAGATGTATGTCAATACAATGGGTGAGGCTATATATATAAAAACATTGCAAAATGTTACTATTCAGAGGTTGAAAACGGCTTGTCATCCTGAACGTAGTGAAGGATCTTTGTAAGGATTAAATAAGA
>CAZFME010000173.1:0-3170 GCA_964520055.1 uncultured Clostridia bacterium | reverse complement strand
AGATTTTACCGATAAGCCCGTCAACATATGAAGTAAAAGTTATCATAAAATCTATAAAAATCATAACCACTCGTAAAACGGGTAGTTTGCGCTAGCCCTATAAGGGCTGGTGGTATTCTAATTACAAAAAACACCTTGGTGGCATTGCCACCAGGGTGTTTACTCTTTGCCCTTTCTCATCTCTCCACTGGACTTATCTATATGGTACTCTCCTTTTATTAAAAGCTCTGAAACAGTTACTATCTTATAGCTTTGATTATGCAGCTCCTTTATAATAGGTTCTAAGGCTTCTCCGGTGTGCTTTCCGTTGTTATGAAACAGCACTATGGAACCGGATTTTATTTGACCTATTACTCTGTCATAAATGGCACCGGCACTTAAATCCTTCCAGTCTAAAGAGTCCACATCCCACTGGATAACATGATAGCCCAATTCATTGCAGGTGGCTATAAGCGTATTGCTGTAGTCCCCAAAAGGTGGCCGGAATAAAACCGCATTTTGACCGGTCAGCTCTTTTATTTTATTATGCGTATCCGTCATTTCTTTAATTATTTCGGCTTTTGAAAGACCCCCCATATTAGGATGAGTTGCAGAGTGGTTCCCTATTTCATGACCTGCTTCGGCAATGCGCCGGGTCATATCCGGGTTTTTATCCATCCAAAATTTGACAAGGAAAAATGTGGTTTTAACATTTTGTTTTTTCAATATCTCTAATAATTTTGGGGTAATATCTGAGCCCCAAGCCGCATCAAAAGATATGGCCACCTTCTTTTCCTTAGTTTCTACCCGATATACAGGCACCAGTCGGTCAGCTCTGGCGAAAACGCCGATAGCTCTGGGAAAAATCGCATAGCAGTTGGAAAATACCACAGCCGTCAACGTTAAAAGGCATATCCATACGGTCATACTTGCTCTGCTAAGGCAGAACTGTTTGATTTTCCCCACCTCCCCTTTATAACTCAAACTAGTTTTATTTTATTCATAATAAAAGCCCGATATGAGTACTAAACAAAAATATCGTCGGGCACAGAATATTAGTTGAAGGTTTTGAATAATATTTATTAAGGAATCGGGAGGTGTATTTGGATGATTTCTATAAGACAGCGAAAAGGTGTTGTTTTGGGAATAATCTGGAGCTTTATTGCCTGGGTACCTTTTTACACCGAATATCTTAGCGGCCTTAGAAACTATATAGGGATACCAGCAGCCCTTGGACTTAACCTCGAACTGGCCTTAAATCGCGGTGACGCTTTTGTTTTTAGTCTGCTTTTGGGAGCCGGTATGGGATTTTTTGCAGCAAGCCTTATGGACTTTTTTGCGACCAGTATAAAAATTATAGGATTATTCCCTTTGAGGAAAAAAAGGCTTTTCCGAAAGGGGTTGTAGACTTGTTTATATGGAAAACCTTTTTGACAACTTTTACCTTGGTTTTTTTAGCAGAACTAGGGGATAAAACCCAACTTTCCACAATGCTACTCGCTGCTCACAATGAATCATACTTCAGCGTCTTTCTGGGGGCAGCCCTGGCCCTTATTTTAAACGCTATTATAGGTGTATATTTGGGGTCAATCGTATCAAAATCACTGCCCCTGTATTATATTCATCTCGGGGGCGGCATAGCTTTTATTATTGTAGGGGTACTGCTTATAACCCAGAAGTTTTAAACAGTAACTTCATTTATCAGTTGCAGTCTCATTCTTAGCTGTAATATTCACTTTAAATCAGTAGCCTATATTGCTTGTTGTCTTAACTGCCGCCAGTGAGAAATATGAACTTTACAAAGTTTTTTTTCCTCATATTTGTTACTCTCATCTCTTGTCATATAACATCTTTTCCAATGACATGCACCTATTGCCCTTACCCCCAATAATATCCCATAGTCCGAAATACCTTTTAAGCCCAATACAACTTACTCCGTATTTACTTCAATCCCCTGATGGCATATTAGTAATATATTCCTAACTGACAGCAAGGACATAGAAAGCCCCATAAGCTTTTAATCAGTTTTCCAGTTCCATTGTAGGCATTTCTATATAAAAGCGGTAATATGGCATAAGTATGCATGCAATCAATGGTACAAGTATTTTTCAATTCAAAAACTTGTACCATTGATTTTAGAATGTTTACTTTCCATAATGTGAAACCCTCTTTCTTAAAAAGTTCTGAATTTGCAACACAAACACAATAATATGCAAAGCCGCTATGCAAGCACCAACAATACTAATAGAATTAAATATTAACCATGATAATACCGAAGCGATAATACATATTGTCAAGCAAACTTGCACTGCCCTTCTCGTATTTGCTTTTTTGATACCGACCAATAGCAGCAAGAAAACAACAATTGATAAAAACGCAGTAATGATTGGAAACCAGTTACCGTATCCAAATGGCATCATACTAAAATATGAAAAATAGTCCGTTACGCGTTCTGTAGGACTAGGTACAAATGTCATAGCTACACCATATGGTGTCGCCATCAAAATTATTGAAATCAACATACAACATATAGAGATAATTTCTTTCATAGATTCTATTCTCCTATCAAAATATATTTATGTTCCCAAAAGTCGATTGCTCCATCTTCAGGTGATAATCTATATAAACATAATAATGTTATGCACTTTGCTACTTCAATTCTTAATCCACTCCTTGCCATATTTGTTATTCTTTTTCATTATAGTTTTTATCTTAGTAATTTCAATTTTTATATTCCTATCCTGGTGAAGGCGTGTGTACTGACTCTGCTCCATAGCCTGTATAATAAGTCTTATATAATTGCATTTTATGCTGGAATCGTGGTAAAATAAGTAGGCTTTGTTTAAACTATATCTACATGTCATTTCTAATTATAACAAAACATATTATATGTTGACCATCAAAATCTTCCTTGGTGTATGTTTATATTTATGTAGATTTTGTTATAATTTAATCAACACATCATTTTCACAAGGAGAGGATATTTTGTCGCTAGATTCATTCTTAACTATGTTCGGGGGTTTGGGTCTTTTTATATATGGTATGAGACTTATGGGCGAGGGGCTTGAAAGAGCCGCTGGTGACCGGTTAAGAAGCTTGCTGGAACTTCTCACTCGGAATCGTATTCTCGGTGTTATAGTCGGGGCAGTAGTTACAGCCATAATCCAAAGTAGTAGTGCTACTACCGTTAT
>CAZFME010000172.1:878-3198 GCA_964520055.1 uncultured Clostridia bacterium | reverse complement strand
ATAAGATTTTAGGAGCCTGTACCTTTCCTTGTTATCAAAAAACTTATTATAATGTCTGAAAATATTCTTTAAAGCCTCATTTTTAACTCCTAAGTTTCTCATGATAATAGTAGTCCTGTCAGTAGAAAACTCATCACTATACTTTAAAATATCTAATAGCCAGTTTCCCCGAGGATTTGGCTTGCTAAAGGGAGCATAGACTAAATAATTACTTTTAGTGTCCTGTTTCTCTAACAGGTACTTTACATAAAAATAGTTTTGGCCATCTAATTTTAACAGTTTTGCATTGGAAAGCTCTAAAGTATCAATTTGATCTTCAAACTCCCCATTGTCATCGTACCAAAAAATGATATTCCGCTTTTTCCCTTCAGAAAGCCCTTTATCAAAGTTTTGTTCCAATATCTTCTTTACTTCATTAAGTTCCAAATTAATCACCTACTTAAATCTTAGCCAATAAATTCGCTTTCAATGGTTTTTTGCCATCACCCTGGGGCACTTTTATACCTTGAAACTTAGCATAATTAACTTTTACCCCATCATCAAGGTCCATTTTTATCTTCTGATTTGCCACATGGGCAATCACCTGGTCATACTGCAAACATTCCTGTATCTGTTTTTGCAGCTTTTCCTTAGCTCTTCTAGCATTGTTCTTTTCTCTCTGGGATAAATCTGAATCTATGATTACATCAAGTCTTTTTATCTCATCTTCATATTTTCTCTGAAGTTTATGGAGATAGTCAGTTCTAACCCGGGCTACAGTAAGTTCATCATATCTATGCATATATATGAGAGCCTTAAACCCATCCTGTCTTCCTGAGTCAAATAGCCAGTAAATAGGTCTTTTCTTGTATGTCTGAACATGATCTTTGTAAAAGTCTTTTAGAAAATAGCGGCGCAGTGCCTGTCGGGAGGTTTCAGTCTTTCTTTTCCCAACACTTTCAGCTATAAAATCCAGATTTTCCTCTAATCTTTCATCTCCAAAAGTTACCTTAATAAACTCTACAAATCTTGCAACTATGTCATCTTCAAAGTATTCTTCATCGGTTATAGGGATGATGTTGTCGCTCACTTTCCATTTATCGTTCCACTCACCACCAGCATATACCAATCCTTCCACATGGGGAGAATATCTTCCAAGCATACAGCCTACTGCATAGGAGATGAAGGATTTTACATCTCGTTCCCTATCGGCTTTACTTACCGTAACATCTTTTTCATCAACTTCAGGAGTAAGTTCATCTTCAAGGCCATAAATCTTGATAAATATTCGATTTAGTTCCTCTTCATTGGCCTTAAGCCGGTAAAATTGTTTTTCCGCAAACTCCGCCCAGTTGTTAAAGGCTTCTTCTATGGTGTTGGCATCACCTTTGTGTGTGAGTATGGGATGTTTTTTAAAGTCCCAGGAGGTCTCAAAGGAGTCCCAGTCGATTTTACTAACACGGGTACAATTGATAGCTAAACTTTGGATTGCTGACTTTCTTTGAGTGTCTGGTTCTATTAATGGCATCCTCCTGATATCTCCAATTTGATAATTTAGTGTTGGTGCTATGGCTTTTATAATTTCTATAGAAATCTTAGAGTTGAGAAAAGCAAATATTGACCAGCTAAATTCCTCAAAAACGACAGCAGGAGATGCATCATCAAAAAAAACATTAGGCGAATCCATTCTAAAAGTAATATCTAAATTTGTTACTTTAGACCATACTATATGTGGTAATCCATAGTACTTTGAAGGCCCCATTCCGCTACCTTCATACTCTCTCAGCTCACTAGCATTATCTTCCCAATTAATTACAAACATTGAATTACCATACCATTTCCTATATGGTCCACCCTTTGAGTATTTATTCCACTTTTGAGGAACTTTGGTGTTATTTACTTCATACCAAAATCGAATGAATCTATTATTGTTGCCTGTATATATACCTTTAGTTACAGTATAAACTTTGTCTTCTAGTTTATATCCCATTTTAAAACAGGAAATTATCTTTTTACTAACCCAATATGAGAAAGTATAACTTGGTATATTTAAAAAATCCTGTTGTTCAAGGTGATTATACCTGTTATTTCTGTTAAAGAACTCCGACTCCTTAAGATATCTTTCAGAATCGTAGAAATCAATTAATCTTATACTTTGAGCTCTAATATTAATTTTGCTTTTTTTCAATATGAACGCAACAGTTTGAACTACTTTTCCTATTATGTTATCAAATGCTTCATATCCAAGATGTAAAATGCTATATATACTATAGTTATAAATAATGCTTTTCCTTAAATTTTTAAAGGAGTCCAGAAACATCCAAGAATGCATTGTTACCAT
>CAZFME010000172.1:0-868 GCA_964520055.1 uncultured Clostridia bacterium | reverse complement strand
AAAAACTGCACACAAATCATTCTTCGAATCTCTATAATGTTCATCAACATACTTCTTTAACTCATTATTCATACCCCTTCGACCCATGTACGGGGGATTAGTAACCACTACATCATATTTCCCACTCATTATCTTCGCCTGTTTTATGAGTGGTGGGAGCTTTTCAAGTAGAATTTGTTTATGTTGTAATTCGAAGGCATCATGATTTGGGCTGCTTTGCATTTCTTCCATTCGCTTTTCTATTTTCTCAAAGTCCAGCTTTTTTACTTCCAAAATTGAACCATATTCTTTGGCATCATGGAATACATTTATAAGATATCTTGCCTGGATTTCAAAGTCTTGGTCTAATAGGTCGTCTTGGTCTTTTATCTGTTCTTCTAAGTCCAATTTTGAAACAAACTTTTCTCCACCGGCAAAGTATGTAATTGTTTCTTCAGGTATTCCATTACTTTCTTGGATAGAGCACAGGTTTATATCTATGTTTTCCCTAAATATTCTCCTATTCTTGCTCCTAGCTTTCATCATTACTGCAAAGTAGGCAAGCTGGCCTGCCCGATCATCGATATCCAGGCCGTAAAGGTTGTTTTCCAGTATGAGTTTAGGTATCTCCCGTTCAGAGTAACCAGCACTTTTGTAGATATCAAAAAGCACATCAAAGGCATAAACCAGAATATGTCCACTGCCCATAGCAGGATCCAACAATTTTATGTCTTCCGGTTTTATATCTTTACTCTCTGCCCTTATCTTTTTAAGTTGTTCTTCTACTTCCGGTTCCTGCTCAGCTTCATCAAGATAGTACTTCCACTTATTCTTCAGCTCTTCATTAGGATGACCTTCCTGCCACAATCGGCCCAGAGAATTTTCCACC
>CAZFME010000171.1:0-3215 GCA_964520055.1 uncultured Clostridia bacterium | reverse complement strand
ACCCTTCCCCATGGAATGGATAGACAATAAAAACAGTTGGGTTACCCAAGAAGCCATTGAATACATGCTGCCCCTCATTCAGGGTCAGGTCAAAGTTCCTTATGTAAACGGACTGCCAAAGTATATAAGGTTCATTTAAATCATTAGGAGCGGTTCTTTATACAAGCATTTTACTTATTGTAGATAAGAGGGGGACATTCTTATTGTCGTTTTGATGACATTTGGAGCGTCCCCCTACATGTTATTAAACGGGAGGCTTTCTGAGAGTTCCTCCCCGGGCGTCAATATAGATTGTCTTTTCAATGGTCCCGTTCCTGTGGCCTACAAGAAAGCTCGTCATATTAGCCGATGAGCAGGCGTGGTTTGGTATGACCTCCAACTTATCTCCCACTTTAACAGTGGTATTGCCTTCTATTTTTAACTTGGCCACCTCTTCGGAAAGATCTGTAATAATTAGCTCCGGATGGCCTTTTACATAACCAAAACCTTTAATCAGAGCAATCCCATGGGCACCCTTGTCAAGGCCGAAACATTTACTACCGGCATCGATTATGAGCATTTCTTTATTCGGTCTTGAAATTACTGTAGCCAATACAGTAAGGGAACATCTTTCCTCAGGTACAACCCCCAAGGCCATTTGAATATTATCGTAAAATACATAGTTTCCCGGCCTTAATACCGTCACCACACCGGATTTTACGGCAAACCTTGCCGTCGGAGTGCTGCCTGTGGCAACGATATCTGCACTAAAGCCCTTTTCTTCCAATGACTTTACGGCAATTTTTAGAGCCTCGACTTCTATCCCGGCCACCCCTTCAACTTCCTTCATGTTAGAAGCCCCGTATACCTGGCCAGGATGTGTGCTTATGCCTTTGTATTTTAGTTTACCGTACTGTTGGAGTTTTTTAGCCAGATCTCCGGTAAACTCGGGCTCTACTCCGAATCGATGTAGACCGCAGTCGATGATGATAAGGTATTCTAAATCCATATTTGCTTGAGTTAAGGCATTATTTAATTCTTTGGCAGTATCCTCCCCATCAAAAGCCGCAATAATTCTTGCCTTTTTCGCCAGATCAATTACTCTTTTCGTATTTTCTTTGCCTGCCACGGGATATGCCAGCATGATATCTTTAAACCCACTGTCAACCAATTTTCCGGCTTCGTCTATAGTGCCTGCCAGAAATCCCCCTACACCGGCATCATATTGCATTTTTGCAATCATGCCACTCTTATGTGTTTTTACCATGGGCCATAATTCTACATCATTTTCCTTGCATATTTTTGCCATTTCAGAAATGTTGTTTTCCAAAGTATCAAGCTCCACTAAAAAACTCGGGGTCGAAAGTTCATGAATGTTCATATATTACATTTCCTCCTATAATAATATTAGTCTCATAAGATAAGCCATGATCAAAGCTGTAAAAGATTGAATAATACTGGCCAATGGTAGTGTCCGATAAGCCACGGACGGTTCCATATCGGAAGCGGAGGTTATCACCCAGAAAAAGTCGTCGTTTCCATGAAAAACCATGAATCCACCGGCAGCACAGGCAATCATTGCCACCAGCCGTCCCATGGGGCTGGCAAACCCTAAAGCATCCAATAGCGGGCTTAACATTGTGGCTGCCGTTACCATAGCTACAGTGCCTGAACCTATGGCACTTCGGAAAACGGCTCCGATAATAAAGGGGGCCAGTATCCCTATATTTGCACCGGATAAGTATCCCAGAAGGATATCCTTTAAGGCCGATGCCCTTAAAACTGATCCAAAAGCTCCACCTGCTCCCACAATTAGGGCAATCTGACCGGCTGATTTTAGAGCATCACCGAAAAGGCCATCAAAGGAATATACCTTTTTATCTTTTTGTATATCTAGGTATGTCAGAAGTGCAAGAAATACACCAATTAAAAGAGCGACAATCGGGGTCCCTATAAAGTCAATTATACCAAGAAATGTCCCAGTTCCAAAAGGTCTTGAAGATATATCACTTATAGTTTTTAAAACCATCAATATTATTAGGACAAGTATAGGCATGAAAGCCTCCAAAGCCCCGGGCAACCTCTTGTTTTTATCATTATCTTTCATCTTGCGTTGAGCTCTTTTTACCTGGTAAAAATATTTAGACCCCATATTGGTAGCAACTAAGTATCCATGGCACTGTCCATATACATCATGGCACCTGCTTCGGCAACTACAGTTTCTCCCGGATCAAGGCTGATCTCCACAAACTGCATGTCATCTCCGTATATCTGGAAATCAATTTCATGAGCTCTTCTCATCAATAACTCCTCCTCTTTTTTATATGAATAATTCTATGATAATTCTTTCCACCTATGTCCATTCACAGTCGGACCGCGTGAAAACCTTGCAATCTATGTTTCGTACCACTTCGAACTCAGTGAAGAGTCTTGGATCCTTCGCTGAGCTCAGATGACAAAACTAGGTGCTAGGATTGACGAGTTTATGCTTGTTTCTTTTTCTTTGCCATGGCCATGAAAACTCCAACAATAACTACCAGAACTGCGCCAACGCCAATGGCAATATACAATGCAGTGTCAGTCGATTTATCGCGCCCTTCGTTTATCGCTGTCCTTGTTTTGGTAATATATTCCTGGATATATGGGTATCCCGGATTGAGGTCATTTACCGCACTGAATTTTTCGTAAGCCTTCTTGAATTTCTGCTTTCCGTACAAATCAAGTCCTTCCTTGTAAAGGGCAGTAAGATTGCTTTCAGTGGGGTTTACATTTGTTTCGTTTAAAAACTGCTTAGCAATGTTAACGGGGATAGCAAAGTTCATACCCTGTACCGCACTGCCGGTTTGGGTATCCAAACTGCCAAAGGTTGCAATCCCTATAACTTGACCCTTATTGTTAAACACAGGACCTCCGCTGTTCCCTCCAGATATGGCGGCATCCATCTGAAATACCTTCCATCCCCCGGGCATTGTCTTAATTGCACTTACAAGCCCCGAGGTCATAGTTGACTCTAATGCACTTTCAGGGGCTAAAGCCGGGTTAAATGTAGCTGCGGCAGGATAGCCTATGGCATATATGGTGTCCCCTGTCTGTATATCCGTGTCATCTCCTAGCGAAACCGTCATAAGGTTTTCGTTGCCTTCAATCTTCAAAATAGCAACATCCTTCCCCGGAGCCGGTTCTCCCACCTTTTTTATATCGCAAGTATAGCCCTTTTGTATGTTTTGCAGCCCCGG
>CAZFME010000170.1:0-3228 GCA_964520055.1 uncultured Clostridia bacterium | reverse complement strand
GCCGCCTGGCCGATTATGATGGGCCCTGACCCGATAACCATAACTTTTTTGATGCTCTTATCTATAGGCATGAGAAAAACTCCTTTCCTGAAAGCCTATGGAATTGCATAGTATATTTATTCATTGCATTGTATTTTAACACTGTATTATTCGTAAATCAATAGTTTTATTGAATAATTATGCAATCCTGTGCCTATAACTCTTGCGATGTTTCTTTTATATCTCATCATCCGAATATATTATTTTTCCGTCAACTATGGTCATTACTGCCTTTCCTTTTAGTTCCCAACCGTTAAAGGGAGTATTTCTAGCTTTAGAAAGGAATTTGTCTTTATCAATAGTCCATACCTGATCCGGATCTATGACAGTTATATCCGCTGGGGCCCCTATCTTTAGTATTCCCAAATCAAGCCCTAAAACTTTTGCGGGACCTAAAGTCATTTTTTCGATGGCTTTGTTTAAACTGAGCCCTCCTTCCCCTACTATCCGAGTCAAAATAAGACCAAGGGCTGTTTCAAGACCCACCATACCGAAGGCAGCTTTGTCAAACTCCAGATCTTTTTCGTCAATGTGGTGAGGAGCGTGGTCAGTCACTATAGCATCGATGGTACCGTCCTTTAAACCTCCCATTAATGCTGTTAAATCCTCCTGAGTCCGAAGCGGTGGATTTACCTTTGCATTGGTGTTGTAACCTCTTACCGCCTCTTCAGTGAGGGTGAGATGGTGAGGTGTCACTTCACAGGTTACCCTTACCCCCTCACTTTTGGCTTTTCGTATCAATTCCAAGGAACCTTTGGTGCTTATATGAGCAATGTGTACCGCCGTCCCCATTTCCCTAGCCAGAAGTATGTCCCTGGCCACCATGATTTCTTCAGCAGCAGCTGGAATGCCTGTAAGACCTAGCAATGTTGAAACATGGCCTTCATTTATCTGACCACCCTCAAATAGGGCAAGGTCTTCACAGTGATCGATAATCAGCCGGTCAAACATCGAAGCATAGACCATAGCCTTGCGCATCAGAGAGCTGTCGGCCACCGGCTTTCCATCATCGGAAAAGGCTACGGCACCGGCCTGGGCCATATCTCCCATTTCGGTGATTTCCTTGCCCTGTTGACCTTTGGAAACACAGCCTATGGGAAGTAACTTTATCTTACCTACTTTTGACGCCCTGGATTTTACGTATTCCACCAGCGCCGCATTGTCAATGGGAGGGGTGGTATTGGGCATACTTGCCACTGCGGTAAAGCCGCCGGCAGCGGCACTCTTGCTGCCTGATTCTATATCTTCTTTATATTCGTAGCCGGGTTCTCTGAAATGGACATGCATGTCAATAAGACCCGGAGTGATTATCTTGCCTGAAAGGTCGGTTGCTTCCACATCACTTATTTCAAGCTTTGCTTTTATGTCGGCAATGCAGCCGTCAACTATGAGAACATCCATTGTATCATCTAAATTTTGGCCAGGATCTATAACCCTTGCTCCTCTTAGCATTTTTTTCATCATCAGCTGCCTCCAATCAGATGGTATAATACAGCCATACGCACTGCAACACCGCTTTTTACTTGCTGATTTATGACAGATTGGTTGCCGTCGATTACTTCCGATGTTAGCTCAACTCCGCGATTTACGGGACCTGGATGTAATATAAGCGCATCGGGTTTGGCTAAGGCCAGCTTGCTCCTGTCTAAACCGAAGAATTTGGCATACTCTCGCACT
This sequence comes from uncultured Clostridia bacterium, assembly GCA_964520055.1. Lineage (GTDB taxonomy): Bacteria > Bacillota > Thermosediminibacteria > Thermosediminibacterales > Tepidanaerobacteraceae > DUNY01. The sequence goes on along the minus strand of CAZFME010000170.1, from coordinate 1,512 downwards.
GTAGGAAAAAGTCCATTTTTCTGCCTTTCCAACTGTATTCGAAGTGCTATTACAACATCCGCATCCTCTATAGCTTCATCTATGGATGAGGCCAGTTTTGCTCCGGTCTTTTCTATGAGAACTGGCATCAATGTGCTGGGACCGGCTACAAAAACTTTTGAACCCATTTTTGTAAATCCGAAAATATTGGATCTTGCTACCCGGCTGTGGAGAATATCACCAAAAATAGCCACTTTAAGTCCTGATAATGTGCCTTTTTTTTCCCTTACGGTGAGCATGTCCAATAAAGCCTGGGTCGGGTGTTCGTGGGTACCGTCACCTGCGTTTATTATTGAGGCTTTGATGTGATCGCACAGGTAATTCGCCGCTCCTGATGAACTGTGCCTGATAACAACGGCATCCACACCCATCATTTCCAGGGTTTTGGCGGTGTCCTTAAGGGTTTCACCCTTTTGCACACTGCTTTCCGATGAATTGAAATTGATGGTGTCGGCACTTAAATATTTGCTCGCCAGTTCAAAGGAAGTGCGGGTCCGAGTACTTGGCTCATAAAAAAGGTTCACAACCGATTTTCCACGGAGAGTTGGAACCTTTTTTACATCACGGTCTATGATCTCCTTGAAGGAATCAGCCATGTCCAAAATAATTTCGATATCGGATTTTTTTGCTTGCTCCAGCCCCAAAAGATGTTTTCTACTGAGCATAAAACTCCTCCTTCCGAATAATCCTATCAAAGTAGATTGCGGTTAATATTGTAGAAGATTGTATCAATATTATTTTCTACATTCGAAGATTAGATTATTATTACGAAAAAACCCTGTCCGCAAGGGGCAGGGTTTTTAGTAGTCAGTAGGATTTTTAGGTACAGTCCGAGCAGGAATGCACCATACTTTTAAAAAATGCCTTTTCCCGAGGCGGAAAAAGGCATTCGTATCCCAAAACTTATGAAAAATGCGTTTAACCTTGCCGGCCTCGCTGGACCAGATTTAAAGGTAGTACTGCATTAAATTCATTATTTACTTTTTCTAAATATATCATATGGGGTGGGGGATTGTCAAATTTTATTTTTCAGGATCTATGATGCTAATAGGATTAATAGGTCTTTTTAGAAAACCTTCTCCCACTTGAATGAATTTTTCCGGGTTATTGCTGACAAAATACCGGTACTGGACCGGTGAATCATCCTGACGCTTTAGGTTTTTATTAGTCAAAACCCGCTGCACTTCCTTGGCCGTCTCCCAAGCAGAGTCCACCAACCGAATACCTTTGCCCATAACCTGTTCCAGAATAGGCTTTAAAAGCGGATAGTGGGTACAAGCCAATACCAATGTATCGATTCCGTGCTTTTTCAGGGGCTCCAAGTATATTTTGGCGGTATAGAAGGCTGCTTCATTTTCCAGCCACCCTTCTTCCACTAAAGGCACAAGGAGAGGACAGGCTTTTGAATATATGTTTACTTTCTCATTTAGAGTACGGATAGCCTTTTCATGGGCATAGCTCTTTATAGTGCGC
>CAZFME010000169.1:0-3234 GCA_964520055.1 uncultured Clostridia bacterium | reverse complement strand
AAATGTGGATTATGTAAAACCTATATCAGATATAATAAAACGACAGATACAGGAAAGAAATATACCCCTTATAGTTGATTTTACCAAAATAAGGCCTGACCAGGATTATTATATACAAAACAGGATTCTTATGATATATTTCCAGTTATATGAACTGGCACCTTATGTTTATGGCTTCGTAACTTTTCCCATACCCACCCGGGAAATCGAAGACATCATTAGAGAAGACGGCCCCTTGAGTATTTTGCGCTGATGGTATGAAGGGTAAAAGTAAAGGCCCATATAGGGCCCGATGGGGTCAAATATCAGGTTCTGCACCTGGGGTAACATATGAAGAGGTATTTCATGTTTTCATCCTCCTTTGGTTGGTATCCACCGTTATATCCTTTACCTTATTGATTTGTTCCCAACTGATATGGCAATACCCATAGGGATTTTTATCCAAATATTTTTGATGGTATTCCTCAGCTTTATAGAAATTTTCCAGAGGCTTTACTTCAATGGCAATGGGGCGATCAAACTTTTCTTGAAATTCATCTATGGATTTTTTTATTATGGGCAAATCCCCTGAATCCACATAATAAATACCGGTGCGATACTGACTTCCTACATCGTTACCCTGTCGGTTTACAGAAACGGGGTCAATGACTTCATAATATAGTCCTAGCAAAAAACTCAAGCTTATCACCTGAGGATCGTATTTCACATAAACCGTCTCCGCATGGCCTGTGTCCTTACGGCAAATCTCTTCATAAGTGGGATGTTCTGTTTTACCGTTGGCATATCCGACCTGTGTGAAAACAACCCCCGAAATTTCCTGCATATATTTTTCCAGTCCCCAAAAACATCCTCCAGCAAGATAAATTTCTTTTAAGGTCATTTCATGGCCACCTCCCATTTTCTTTTTATTCTCACCCTAATAACCATAAAAAATCCATGCCTCTATTTTAGTGTCAACTATGACACTATTTTCCTAGATTATAGAGTACGATCATTCATATGTAAATGGGTTCGGTGTAATTATCATTTCAGGAAGGAAAAATAATCTTTGTAGGGAATATAAATGTTATGTTAAAAGTAATTGTTAGACAAGGCATCCGGTCAGAAAAAATAATTAGGGGGATAAAATGAGTAGAGTTGTAATCAAAAAATGCGACAATCACAAGGTCGAAAACTTAATAGATATACTTAACTCCGGAATGGACTCACTGGGCGGATGGGGAAAATTCATCCGGCCGGGAATGACCGTGCTTTTGAAAGTGAACCTGATAGGGCCTAAGACTCCTAACACTGCAGCTATCACCCACCCTGAATTTGTTCGGGCAATAACCCGTATCCTGATGGAAAGACAATGCGAAGTATGGATAGGAGACAGTTCGGGAGGGGCAATAGCCGGAATTTCACCCACCGCTAGAAGTTTTGTAGTTTCAGGGCTTGAGAGCATTGCTATGGATGAAGGGGCAAAAACAAAGAACTTTGACCGGGAAGGTGTCATTGAAGTTCATACCTCAGTGGGGAAAATGCATCTTGCAAAACCCTTATTTGAAGCGGACTTCATTATAAATCTACCGAAACTCAAGACTCATTCAGCGGGAATATATACGGGAGCGGTTAAGAATTTATTTGGCTGCATACCGGGGCTTAGAAAAGCGGCTTATCATAAAGGGGCGCCCAATCCAAAGGAATTCGGAGCTGTTTTGGCTGCCATCAATGAAGCTGTAAACGCAGGCCTTCATATCATGGACGGGATTACCGCTATGGAGGGGGAGGGGCCTACCGCCGGAACCGTATATCATGCGGAAAAAATACTGATAAGCACCGATCCCCTAGCGTTGGATGCGGTGGCTTCAAAAATGATAGGTATAAACATTGAAGACAACCCCATATTTGATACAGCTCGGGAAAGGAATCTTGGAGAATGGAGAATGGAGAATATAGAAGTAATGGGAGATTATATGACACCTCCAAAACTCCCAAAATTCAAATTGCCCAGAGCTTTTAGATTCAGAAAGAAAGTAAACTATGGATTACTGGTAAATGTCATAGATCTTCTCAAAGCTCGTCCCAAGATTGACAAGAATTATTGTAAAAACTGCAACATGTGTGTTGAGAGCTGTCCCGTTCAGGCAATTGACAGTGAGTCGAAAATAATAAATTATGATAAATGCATCGAATGTATGTGCTGTCATGAACTTTGTATGTGCAAGGCAGTTAAACTGAAAAGGGAAAGATTTATTGGAAAGGTAGTATCAAAGTTACTTAAAATATGACTCATGTTTTAGCAAAAGAGATTCCTTGGTCTTAATAGGCCAAGGTTTTTTATTTATGAAAAAACCTTCATATTTAATTAAATTCCTTACCGGCTTCTTTCAACATTTCAACATATAAAAGCAATTCCCTGCGGGAAGCAACATTCAGCTTCATATAAATACGCTTATTGTGGGTCTTAATGGTGTTAATACTAAGACATAATATTTCCGCAATCTCTTTTGCATTATATCCCTGCACATATAGATCGAAGACCGCCCGCTCGGCTGGGGAAAGAGTTTTTGTATTTTTTAAAAACTCATGCAGCACCGCCGATGGTAGTTCTTCTTCCGCTTTTTCCTGTAACTTTTCGCTCCGCAAAGATAGGAATTCAATTAGGTCATCTATTTCTGGGATATTTGTTTTTAATTTTTTGTCTAAACCTTTTGACTTAATCATATCTATGCTATTGGTAATTGGCTTCAGATACTGTTTACTCAAGAAAAACGATATGCCGGCACCTAAAATCATAAGCAAAGAAAACATCACAGCCAACTGTAAATTAAAACGGGTTAAGGAGTATTTAATATCCTCCGCCGGTATCATAAGTGCCAATGCCCATTTCTGATCTGAAAAGGCTGAGTCTTCGGGATACAGTGGAACAAGCCTATGAAATCCGACAAATGAATTTCCATTCTCTTGTTTATATGTATAGAATGAACTAAGATTTTTTTCAATGCTTAAGAATTCTCTGTTTAAAGCAATATTTCGTGCTGAATACCCTCCGGAAAACATTGCCTTGGAAATATCTAAAACATCATCCGAGAGCGGTGCCAACATACAAAATGTACGGGAGAATATAGAGCTATCCGGTATGTAAGCCAATTTAAAAAGCATGGCACTGACCTCAAGCCCGCAAATCCCAAACACATTTCCCTTAGAGTCAATCAGCGGAACACAGCATAGCATAATTTCTTCACTGGTTCC
>CAZFME010000168.1:0-3379 GCA_964520055.1 uncultured Clostridia bacterium | reverse complement strand
CTCCATTTAGAAAGGTTATTTTCCGAAGGATAAATTATATTATTCAAGAATATTTAAATATATAAACATATTTAAACCTTCCGATGAAATGGAGAGAGAGCGCTTCGCTATACCAATGTATAACTTTGCCTAGGACCGGTTGTCTCCTAATGCTTTTCGCATTGGTGCAATACCCATATTGACTTCGATTATGGAGTTACTGTTCAAACCGAAAAAAATAGGAGGGCTTATTTAATGGTGTGGAGAACAATTATTATGCACAAAAGCTAAATTCACAAAACCTGTATAAGGTTTACGATACCAAAATTCCCAGAGTAAAACAGTATTTGGATGCGGAAATTTCTTTTGTCAGAGATAATCTCGCAGGCAGTGAAAAGGTATTGGAATTAGGTGCAGGTTATGGACGTATTTTAAAGGAATTGGCAGGTTATTGTAAATCAATTGTTGGTATTGATATTTCTGATGAAAATGTTTCGTTAGGTAAGGAATATTTGAAGGCTGTTCCCAATGCAAAAATTATTACTATGGACGTACATAATATTACATTCGATGAAAAGTTTGATGTAATACTTTGTCTGCAAAACGGTTTATCTGCAATGAGGGTCACATCACAGGATTCGATTAAAAAAATTTTAAAAATGGTTGTAAGTGATGGAAAAGCTTATTTCAGTACTTACAGTGAAAAATTCTGGGAGTATAGGGTGATGTGGTTTAAAGAGCAGGCTGAGAAGGGAGTATTAGGTGAGCTTGATATAGATAAGACAAAGGATGGGGTTATAATCTGTAAGGACGGTTTTAAAGCAATCACGCATACTCCAAAAGATTTGAAAATGCTTGGAGATTCATCAGGATATGAATACCAAATTCAAGAAGTAGATGACTCAAGTCTTTTTCTAATGATACATAAAAACTAGACTGAAAAAATGAACATAGTTTTAAAAGGAAGGTGGTGTTTCACCTAAGTGCACAGAAGAATCAGTTTTTAATTTAGAGCTTGCTTATAGGAACTAGAGCATTACTTGGAAAACTCCAAAAACTAAATTAATTTAGGAGGGCAAGTATGACAGAGAAAATGAGGAAACCCGAAACCATGGCTAAGTTTATTTTCTTAAACCTTTTAGGAATTTTTATGTTTTTTATTCCAATAACCATTGGAAAAGCAAGATCCATACCAATTGATCACATCGTAACCTTTATTCGCCAAATCCCTAACTTTGGCATAGTTTATGCTGGAATTGTAATTATTCTAGGAGCAATATTGCCATTTATTAGAAAAGACTGGAATAAAGATGCTGTTACTGCGGTTTTTTCTATTTTTAAGGTGCTGGGTATTTTTGTGTATTCTTTGGCAGTATTTAAGCTGGGGCCTGAGAGTATACAGACTCCAGGAATGCTGCCGTTTGTATTCAACAAGGTAGTTATTCCGGTGACAATGCTGGTTCCTGTGGGAGCAGTATTCTTAGCATTTTTAATTGAATATGGTCTTATGGAATTTATTGGGGTTTTTATGAGGCCTATTATGCGTTCTATATGGAAGGTTCCGGGTCGTGCAGCTGTTGATGCAGTGGCGTCTTTTGTGGGCAGTTATTCCGTAGCACTGCTTATCACCAATAGAGTGTATAAAGAAGGCTATTATTCCAACAAGGAAGCATGTATTATAGCAACCGGCTTTTCCACGGTTTCTGCAACCTTCATGGTTGTTGTAGCTAAGACATTAGGCTTAATGGACAAATGGAATACATATTTTTGGGGTACTCTTATTATAACCTTCATTGTGACAGCAATAACAGCCAGAATGTATCCTTTATCAAAAAAATCGGATATGGGCTATAATGATAGGGAGGTTATAACTGAACCTACAGTTGAAAACGGGTTATTTTCCACTGCCTTAGAAGAAGGGCTTAAAGCTTGTGAAGCGGCTCCCAGGGTAGTAGAAGGAATTGTAAAAAACTTTAAAGATGGTATAAATCTTGCACTTTCCATAGGCCCAACACTTATGTCCATTGGATTTTGTGGCCTTGTACTAGCTGAATTTACTCCTATATTTGATATTATGGGATATATCTTTCTCCCCTTTACAAAGCTTTTAGGATTTGGGGCTGAAGCTGCCTTGCTGGCAAAAGCTTGTGCAATAAGCCTTCCAGAAATGTTCCTTCCCGCCAGTATAGTTGCTTCCGCTTCTCCGGCTGTTCAAGCTGTTGTAGCTATTGTTTGTGTTTCAGAAATACTTTTTTTCTCCGCATCTATTCCTTGTATTTTGTCAACAGAAATTAAAATTGATATTAAAGATATCTTGATTATATGGGTGGAAAGAATTATTCTATCATTACTTTTAGCAACACCTTATGTTTACTTTTTTATTATCTAGCAAAGAAGACTAATTACAATAAATCTATGATGATAAATTCCCGCTTTTAATATCCAGTTATACTATTTTAAAAAGAGGCTTTTCTTAAACCAAATCTAATAATGTTGTTTTTGAAGATTTGCCATAGGATATGTGATGCTATATCCTATGGCTTTTCTACTGCTAGCACAGCCATCCATACCAAAAACCCCGGAGGAAGTTAAGAGCAAATTATAGCTGTTAATTGTCAAAATCCATAAAGTCAAGAAAACTTCTTGACTTTTATTTTTTTACAAGTTATAATGCACATAGTGTATTAATACTACTAATACACTCCGCACACATAATAACATTGGAGGTGAAAAGTTGATTGATATAGATGCAACCAGCAGTACACCTATTTATGCTCAGATTGTAGGTGGTATAAAAGAGGGGATTTTGAAAGGAATTTTCGAGCCGGGAGAAAAATTACCATCTGTCAGGGATATGGCTAAGATGATGACTTTAAATCCTAATACAGTTCAAAAGGCCTATAAGGAACTGGAGAGGGAAAAAGTAGTAGTTACAGTACAGGGTAGAGGGACTTTTGTTTCAGAAGAATATAAGCCTAGAAAGGACGAACACAAGTTGAATGAAGTAAAGGAAACCTTTAAAAAAGGAATTATAGATGCTTTTTATATGGGGTTTAGTAAGGCAGAATTAATTGCCCTAGTGGAAAACCTAGTTGAAGAAATGGAGGGATTGAAGAGAAATGATTAAGGTTAAAGGTTTAGATAAATATTTAGGTGGAGACAAAATATTAGATAATATAAACATACATGTAAAAAAAGGTTCCATATATGGCCTAATAGGCCCTAATGGAGCAGGTAAAACTACTTTGATAAAAAACCTGGTGGATATATATAAGCCGGATAAAGGTGAAGTAATTATCCAAGGAGAGAATATCAAGGACAATACAAAGATTAAATCACGACTTGGATATGTGTCAGATTTTCAATATCTTTATCCTTCTTTTAAAGTAAAGGAAATAGT
>CAZFME010000167.1:0-3416 GCA_964520055.1 uncultured Clostridia bacterium | reverse complement strand
TAGCTTTCGAATATATACCCAGGCTTCTTCGGAAAAATTTCCTTTCACAGTAGCTTCTTTTATACCCCCAATCCCATTAACGGCTGCATTTGGCACCATGTATGCCTTCATTTTTTCCATAATATCCGGATTATCCAATTCACCGTAACAAATTTGCAAGTCGGTTCCGGGGATAGGATCAGTAAATATACTCCTCCATGGCATGGTCTTCTTTAGAAGTCCAAAAAACCAACGATAGCTAATCCTTTCAGGTTCACTAACGTTAATTCCCCTACTCCTTAACTCTTCTTTTATCTCATCTAATTTGTCAGTCATTAAATAAATTGCAATTATGCCACGATGCCCGTTATTATACTTTTCTACCCAATCAGCTTTCCATCCCCCACCATCCTTTTTCTTCAGCCACACCATCTCAAAGTATTGTAATCCTATCCACAAATTAGCCACTTTGAACCCTTTCGTTCCCTTTCCCCATGTGGGTTCGAAAGGATAACCTAAAGGTTCAATCTGCTTTTTTAATTCTTTTAGTTTTTCCATATCGTTATCAATATTTATTACAAAATGGTCTAGTCTTATCATTAATTTACCCCCTTGATTCACCCAAGTTTGCATTTCACCTAACTTCTTTTTCCCGACATAGTGTCGTAAATACTCCAGAATATAAGATATTCACGACGCTATGTCGTGAATATTTCCCTATCGCTGATCTGTTTTTTGAATAAACCTATCAAGTGGATTTTGGATCAGTCCTAAATTTTTACTGCTGACGTGAGTATAAAATTCCGTCGTTTTACTGCTTTTATGTCCAAGCAGTTCCTGGATATACCTCAGATCTGTTCCTTCTTCCAAAAGATGGGTGGCAAATGAATGTCTGAAGAGAAATAACATGATAGTCAAAAGTAATAATTATACCTGTTTATTCACTTCTTTTAATCTTTATCGATATAGAAATCACTTCTGGAAAATATTCTTATTTTAATAATTCGATAGTAAATACGAAATTCCTTCAAAATTATGTAAAGTTATCGACATGTCTTCCCTTTCTTCAATAAGGGAACGATTAAAGCGGTATCAAGTTTTCTTTTTTAATTGGCCTATATGTAAAAGTTCCCTTTATTAAGCCAGCTTCCAATAAAAATTAATATTATATAAATCCTTTTAAGAATTTCTGTCTTAAATCCGGTTCAAACTTTTCTATAGCATAGCGCAACATAGTCCGAGGCATGACTTTATAATTATTCTTCAGAAAGCCATATTCTACATCGAAATCTTTATTTCCTATTTCCCTTAGCATCCAACCTACTGCTTTGTGTATAAGGTCATGTTCATGGTCCAATAATATCTCTGCTATTTTTAATGTATCATCAAAGTTGCTCCGTTTTATGAAGTAAAAAGTTGATAATATGGAGATTCTTTGTTTCCATAGATCCGGTGTTCTGGCCATGTCATACAGTATTGATTTGTCCTTATCCATAAGGAATGCACCTAAAATATTTGGTGCGGAGGAGTCAACCAAATCCCAGTTATTAATCGACCCAATATTATTTAAGTATGTATCGACAATGACTTCCCTATCACGTTCATCCTTGGCCTTCTCAAACTTGTAAACCAGCATGAGAAGGGCAGTAAGGCGATATTCATGAATCGGTTCATTCAGCAATCTTTCAATATCTTTTATATCAATGACTTTATAGTGCTTTTTGGCAACTTTTCTTTGATGAGGTACTGCGACACCTATGAAACGGTCTCCCTCACCATAACCGCCTTCAAAAGCTTGAAAGAAGCGGGGCAGGTAAGCAGCTTTTTCATCATCAATATACTTATTTAGCTCTTGTTTGATCTGTTCCACATTGCTCAAAAAGATTTCACTCCTAAATTTTATTTGTTTCTCTTGTCAACCAAATCCTTAATGAATTTTGATTTGTATTCGGTGGCCAGTATGTCCATAAACACATCGTCATATTTTTGCCCCGCTATTTGCTTTGCTTCCCGTAACCTCCCGGCTTCCTTAAATCCCACTTTTTTGTAACATCTTATGGCAGGCTTATTGTAGGAGAATACCTTCAGACTTATATTATGTAGATTCAATATATTAAAGCCAAAGTCCAACAATAATTCAATGGCTTCTACCCCGTATCCCTTACCCCAATACTCCTTGTTTCCGATGAATATACCAAGTCCGGCAGTGCGATTGATATAGTCTATTTTGGGAAAACCGATGTTACCGATTGACTCATCTGTCTTTAAATCCACAATTGCAAAGATGTATTCCGATCTGGCAAGCTTCTCTAGAATTTCTTTTTCTTGCTCAGGTGTTATTAGGCTTTGCGCAAAGGTTACTCCTATGGCTACTTCCATATCATTTACCCATCTTGTATAAATCTCATAGTCCTCCGGGTTTATGGGCGAAAGGTAGCACTTTTCTCCTAAAAGTTTTTTATAATACATAAATATCACTCCTTTACCTGCTTATTTTTCTTTTACCTGTTTTCCAATTTATCAACGGCTAAGCAGATTAAACCAATAGATAATAAAACTATGGCGGTTTTAGCTTCAATTTGCTTTATTATGCTTAAAACCAATGTTGCAACTCCCATTGCCAAAGCTACTGTGAAAATATGATTTTTCCAAAACCCTTATCCATTATTTTACCTTTTTTCTCATTTCGTAAATATCCCATTTAGTATAACGTTGTTGCATGACCGACACGTCTGAACCGTAGATAACTCCAATCTTGGTGAAGACATTTATGCTGGTTCTGCTTCCAAGCCTGTCCTGTCAGGACGTACGGTCATGCTGTGTTAGAGGATGGATAGTGTGCCCCACAAAGCCAAAAGGCTGACACGGATATTAACCACTAACTTTCTATTGCACAATATATAGATTTTACAAACCTAATACATTCTTTAATCAATTAGTAATCCCATTAGTAAAGAGTCATAGAATTCACCATTGATTAAAAAATCCGATTCTTCTCCAATAACATTAAGGTACTCTATTAATGCTTTGGCGTCAGACTTGTTTGCTTTTCTAATTATTACTTTTTCATCATTAACTTTCATCTCTTTCATTAAATACAATAAATACAACTCCTCACTATTTCGTTTAATCCTAAAATCGTGTAGTAAAAAAACAGCATAGCCCCGATCTACCAAACTCGCACATGGATGAGCGGCAATGCACTATCTGTCCTCTAACGTCCGCGGATTTGCAACGCCTAAGATTATTACAAGTGTTCGCTATGCCGCACGACTCAGTGGCTAATGCTAATACCGACTGGTGGGCTGTAGGGTGTTGGCATTACATTGTTAGACGATGGACATGACGGTAATTAGCCAATAGTCATATTATCATCATCAATGCGATTTTTTTCTGTTCTCTGTCATAAAGATTATTCCTGGCATAAATATAATAAA
>CAZFME010000166.1:0-3461 GCA_964520055.1 uncultured Clostridia bacterium | reverse complement strand
AAACAATTTATGAGGTGTGACCATGGAAAATTTCGCATTTATTATACATCCAATTGAGGTTTCCGATATATTTCGGAAACTTACGTTTATGCAAAAATTACCTGAGGGTATAGTAGAAGGAATAGTCCAAAAACTACCACCCCTTAAAATATCCCATATAACCGGTGTGAAAAGTGAGTACAGTGAAACTGAAGGCTGGTTTATTGGGTGTCCTCTTACAACCGAACAAATGATACAGCTACCTGAGGAATATGTAATAAATAAAATAATCAAAACCGGAAAACTGGCAGAAAAACTGGGAGCAAAAATATTAGGCCTTGGAGCTTTTACCGCGGTTGTAGGTGATGCTGGTATTACAGTTGCCAAAAATTTGAATATCCCCGTAACTACAGGCAACAGCTATACCGTAGCTACGGCGATTGAAGGCACAAAAAAAGCCTCGGAGATAATGGGTAAAAACATAAAAAATGCCGAAGTATTGATAATAGGGGCGTCTGGGTCTATAGGTAAGGTATGTGCTCAAATACTGGCACGAGACTGTAAATTTATGACGTTAGCCGGAAGGAATATTGAAAAGCTAGAAAAAGTTGCCGATCAGATATTAAAAGATACCGGCCTTTCTGTGAAAACCACTTCGAATGTAAGAAATGCTGTCAAAAAGGCAGATGTAATAATTACGGTTACTAGCAGTCTTGACGTCATTATAGAGGCGGAAGATTTAAAGCCGGGTGCGGTGGTGTGTGATGTGTCACGGCCTAGAGATGTATCCAGGGAAGTGGCAGAAAAGCGGGACGATGTACTTATCATTGAAGGTGGAGTGGTTGAAGTTCCCGGTGATGTCAATTTTAATTTCAACTTCGGCTTTTCTCCAAAAACTGCCTATGCCTGCATGGCCGAAACTATGATGCTATCTCTGGAAAGGCGGTATGAAAGCTTTACCCTGGGCAGGGATCTTACCGTGGAGCAGGTTGAGGAAATAAACCGGATAGCTGATAAACACGGGTTTAAATTGGCAGGATTCAGGAGCTTTGAAAGGGAAATAACCCAAGAGAAAATACAGCAGATTAAGATAAATGCAAGGGAAAAATCCGAAAGGGCTGGTTAAGTGCATCATAAAGCACAGAAACGAAACCATGAAAAGTTTTGAAGTTGTAGCCTTTGTTGTGAATAAAAAGTCATATGCCCATCTATTTCAAAAGGAATGGATGGGTTTTTTGTTTTCAACTTACTTTTTGTTTGGCATTATGTTAAAATAACAATTGCACAGGTAGTATTACGATGGAGGGGCTTTGGTTGAAAATACAGCATGAAATTAAAAACTTCATAGTAGTTTTAGCTGCGACTATTGCCTTTATTTCCACATACTACATAATGATGCCAGTTATTCCGAAGCACATGCTTGAGTTAGGCTTTGATAATTTAACCATAGGCAGCGTGATGGGGCTTTTTTCTATTAGTTCTATGATTTCAAGGCCCATAGGTGGTGTATGGGTAAACACTTACGGCAGCAAAAAAGTCATGCTGATATCAATAATATTGTTTTTTTCCACTCCCTTATTGGTAAAGATACCGTATACAATATTAGGTTTGGCTTTGACCCTGTTGATTTATGGGTTCACGGTTGGGGCTTTTACGGTGGCATCGGCTAATTTCACTGCTGAGGTCGCATCATCTGAAAATCTTACACGATTTATGGGTTTTAACTCCATATCATTTATCATCGCCAAAGGTTTGTCACCGGCGGCAGGAATAAGGCTTATGGATAAATACGGTTTCAGTGCTGCCGTATATGGTACTGCAATTGTTGCTATTATAGCCTTAGTTCTGGTATTTTTGCTTTCCGATGTTCAAACTGATAAAAAGAATAACATTGATTCTAGTTTTATAAAGGTGCTTCTAAATCGTAGTGTATATTTACCAACCATCATACTTTTTTGTGGAATGGTAACCTTTGGTGCCATTTCTGCGATGCTGCCACTGTTTGCCGATGCCAAAGGAATAACAGGGACGGAATATTTCTTTCTTATAAACACTGCAGTGGTAGTAGCTACGAGGCTTATTATCGGTCGATGGAGCAATCGTTACTTGGAGCAACTGGTGGCTGTTGCCCTAGCGGTTTTGACTGTATCATTTATTTCAATGAGTTTGGTTGATAGTTTTCAGAAACTGGTTATAGCGGCAGTAATTTACGGAGTGGGTTTCGCATTATTATTACCATTAATGACTTCCCTGTTGGTGCTCAATATCCATGACGTATCTCGGAGTATGGCACTGGGTGTATTTACAGCCGCCTTTGATTTAGGTGTGGCTGCAGGGGTTATGTTAGGTGGATTTAGTAAATATATTGATTTTAAATGGCTTTATCTTGGCTTAGCGATTCTGCCATTTTTGGGTTTTTGCCTATACCAATACGTTTATAAGCCGTTTATCCGAGAAAATCGCAAAAAGCGTGAAACAATTGCTTAGATAGAGGAACCGGGTAATTTTTTGAAACTAACGATATTAGCCGGTGATGACTGTTGTTACTAACCATGAGGCCAGTAGTTTTGGCCTTTAGAAAAAGTATTTTTATTAAATAATAGGAGGTCTTACTATGAGTATATTGTCGTGTTACCTACTGCCACACCCACCTATTATGATAGAGGAGGTAGGGGGGAGAGAAACGCAAAAAGTAGTATCCTCCGTAAAAGCCGCCAATATTGTGGGGAAGGAAATTCAAGAACTATCACCGGATACTCTGGTGATTATATCCCCACACGGCCCAGTTTTTTATGATGCCCTGTGTATTTATGATTTTCCACTCAAGGGTAGTCTTGCAGCTTTTGGAGCACCGCAAGTCAAAATGGAATTTGACCGAGATGATGATTTGAAAAATGAAATACTAAGAAGAGCAAAACAAAACAATATTCCTGTGGTGACATCAGGTGAAGCAAAGGTTTATAAACACGGGTTCCGGGAACAATTGGATCATGGAGTAACGGTACCCATGAATTTTATCCTCAAGTATTCATCGGATTTCAAACTATTGCCTTTGGCTTTCGGTATGCTGACATATGAAGAGCTGTATGCTTTCGGGAAATTGATAAAGGAATCGGCAAAGGCTCTAGGCAAAAAAGTGGTAGTCATAGCCAGCGGAGACCTTTCCCATAAGCTTACCACTGATGCTCCGGCAGGATATGACCCTCATGGAAAATTATTCGATGAAAAGCTAGTATCTATACTAAAAGAATTTGATATACAAGCTTTGCTGACTATGGATTCCTCGCTTATAGAAAAGGCTGGTGAATGTGGTTTGAGATCCATTTGGATAATGGCCGGAGTGCTTGACGAATACAAGGTCAACCCCGAGGTGATTTCTTATGAGGGTCCTTTTGGAGTTGGATATTGTATAGCCAGATTCCGACCGGAAGGCAGAAAAGAAAGCTTGCTTGACAAACCGTATCAAAAACATTGTAAAAAAA
>CAZFME010000165.1:0-3495 GCA_964520055.1 uncultured Clostridia bacterium | reverse complement strand
CTTTGACAGTGGGACGACACCCGGCTCAAAACCTTTATCGGTATTCTGAATGGATATCATGATGTCACTTACGTCGTTCATTATTTTATCCACCCCGGCTTTACCCACCATGACGGCGGCTTCGTTATCCACCAGTGAAGCCGCATGGGCCGCACACCTTTGAATAATGGACAGCTCTATTACTTTAACCCGTTTCGTGATATTTTGATTTACAAGATGCTCCAAATAACGTCCTACGCCGCCCATTTGTATATTGCCGAAGACGTCGGCTTTGGCTTCACGAAGGTGAGCGTAATTGCCGGATTTATCCTTTAGGCCTTCTGAGGCCACAATAAACACCTTGCCCTTATTCTTATAAACCCGCTCCACATCACTTAAAAAACTGTCTTCTTCAAAGGGTATTTCAGGTAGATATATCAGATGTGGGGAATCAACAACTTCATCTCTAGCTAAGGCACCGGCAGCAGCTAAAAAACCGCTGTCCCTTCCCATAACTTCAACAATTGTAACGATATCCTTGTCATAAACATCGGCATCTAAAGCCATCTCCCGAACATTTGTGGCAATAAACTTAGCTGCACTGCCGTATCCCGGGCAAAAGTGCGTGTTTGTAAGGTCATTGTCGATAGTCTTGGGTATACCTATTACATTGATATCTCTACCTGTTTCAATCATATATTCCGATAACTTATGGGCGGTATCCATGGAGTCGTTACCTCCAATATATAAGAAATAGCCTATCTGATACTTGTCAAAGGTTTCGGATATTGTTTTGAAGTCTTCGGGCTTAAGCTTATGACGGCAGGAGCCAAAAGCCGCTGATGGTGAAAACTTTAAAAGGCTCAAATTATTTTCATCAATATCGGTTATATCAATCAAATTATCTTTTAGTATTCCTTCAATACCGAATTTTGCTGCATATATTTTAATTCCGTATTTTTTTGCTTCAGTTATAATACCGTAACAGCTTGCATTAATAACCGATGTAGGTCCTCCTGATTGGGCAAAAACAAGATTCTTTTTCACAAATTCCACTCCCCCTCTACGATTTTAGATATATTTTTCATATTTCACCAATACCTTACCTTTGAGCATATTAACTTTCCTTATTATAGCATGGGACTTGCTGGCAGACAAGGTAAAACCTCTTGATTTCACGCAAGACCTTGGAGGATAAAATAACCAACATTGAAAATTATTATTTTATTCAGCGATACCGCTTTGGGCAGCGCTTAAATTTAAGCAATCAAATATGACTGTGAAGATAAAGTTGAAGTGATGAAATATCGTTTACCTAAGCTCACCCTGCAACCCATTGTGGAGAATAATTTCAGTTACAAATTATGCACAACAGGTAATAGGCTATGCAAAACCGTGATGATTACAAAGAGATATAATTTATGAGGCGTATTGGTACACCCAATGTGTCTTTTTTTGTTCAATTATGCATTTTTATATAAAATCACCCTAAAATCACCCCTAGTCCATCCCGTATAATCACCCTTAGGAGGATTACAGTGGACAGTTTTACAGATATATTTGAAACTGGGAACGAGTACTCAGCTGCTTTTTTAAAATAGCTACAATGATAATTGGAATCACGGATCTAATAAATGGATTTGTTGTAACTATTTAGAGGTTAAAAACGGCTTGTCATCCTGAACGTAGTGAAGGATCTTTGTAAGGATTAAATAAGATTCTTCGCTGCACTCAGAATTTCCACGTGTTACCCATACCACGATAAACGAAAGTGTCACTCTGAGCGCAGCGAAGAGTCTTAAGATCCTTCGGTCGTTGCCTCCCTCAGGATGACAAAAATATTACTTTCATAACAATAACAGCAGTATATAGCAGAATGACAGACCTCTGAATCTGAATAGTAAGGTCACACTTATTTACTGTTCTGCAGGGGGGTACCTGAATAGTAACGATTGGGTAGCAAAGCAATGTGATTACCTATTATTGGAGGCTTGACATTCTCAAGCAACTTTAAATATCCAACCGGCACTGTGAGGTAGACAGTGTTTTTGAAGTATACTGCGTCGCTTGTGCAAAGCAGAAAGTTAGGAGAGTGCCGACATGTTAAAGTCATTTACAAAAGATTATGAGGATAACAGTTCAGAAGCGGGTTTTCAGTTCACTTTCTACTGTGATCTATGCCATCATGGCTACAGAACCACATTTATTGAATCGGTAATATTTAAAAAGAAAAAAGGTTCTTTTCTCCGCAGTATTTCAGGTGGTGCAAGAACCATCGGTAATCTAATTAAAGGCACTCTGAACAATAAAGCTTGGAGAGCCGACAATAACATGATTTATGACCGTTTGTCCCGAATGAGCCCCGAATGGCAACAGGAACATGATGAGGCATTTGAAAGCGCACAAAAAGAAGCGAGGCAGCATTTTAACCGCTGCCATAGGTGCCAACGGTGGGTGTGTGATTCGGATTTTAATGAAGATGAGTTTTTATGTATAGAGTGCGCTCCCCGATAAAGAATAGAAAGCATCACCGCTTATTTATTTTATCTTATTATGGGAGGTGAAGAGTAACATATTCCACCAAGAAAAACAAAAGAGGGTTTATCGCCAAAAGCATATCGAAAACTGTTGCAAAGTGAAAAAATGTGAAAAAAACTATGAGTATGAAACAGCAAAAAAATAGAAGAAAAGCATAATAAAATATCGCAATATTTGGAAAACAATACGCAATTTTAGTAAAGTAAAGAAATGCACAAAATGTTAAATTTATATTAAAGTTGTCGGTTTAAGAAAAAAATAAGGAGGCCAATACAATGAAGTTTAATAAGTTTTTTGTTTTATCCTAAGGATGAATATTCACAATGTAACAAAACAATAAACAGGAGGTAAGTTCTAATGCAGAGGTTTAAAAAATGGTTTAGTGTGTTGCTGATACTGACTTTTACCTTTGTTTCAATAATTCCCCCGGCCGGAGCTTTGGCAGCTCCTGTTATGCGGCCGCCTGTTACGCCTACGGTTCCCGGAATAAATCCGTCAGGTTATCAGGCAAGGGAGGCCCCCTCGACCATTGGGGGAGTGAGTTATCAGTTTAATCCCAAGGTTATCAATCTGCCGACAGTTCCCTATACCCTGGAAGACATTCCTGATTTAGCAGAAATTCAGGGTGACGGAACGGACAAACCCGGCGGGATTCAAAAACCAGATATCGAAAAAAACCTTCCGGCGACAGGGTTAACACCGACAGGATTGCCGACAGCTGCAGTATCTCAGGAGATTCCCGTTTATGCCAAAAACTTGGTTATTAACCGGGGATTTGAATTAACACCCAAATTAGGGGATATCTACTTTGACCCGGCAACCAATGCAGCTTTCAAAGTGGTAGGCAACGCTTCCTTGGACGCCTTGGGGAACCAGACGATTCCAGTGGCGGAGCCTGGCATTGATGAAGTCCTGCAACAATTCAATGTTCCCCATCAGACAATTCCGCTGACGGAAGGTAATATTGACTTTTCAAGC
>CAZFME010000164.1:0-3595 GCA_964520055.1 uncultured Clostridia bacterium | reverse complement strand
TCTTTGCTTTAGCTACAAACACCTTCTCCATCATTGCTTTTGAAATTCCCATTGCATTAATCGGATAGGCTGCCTTATCTGTCGAGAGACATATTACCTTTTTAACTCCCATCTCAATAGCACCAGACAATACATTATCTGTTCCTAATACATTAGTTTTTACCGCCTCAAGTGGAAAGAACTCACAAGAAGGTACTTGCTTAAGGGCCGCTGCATGAAAAATATAATCTACGCCATGCATTGAGTTTTTAACACTAGCAAGGTCTCTTACATCTCCTATGTAGAACTTCAATTTATCATTTTTATAAAGTTTTCTCATATCGTCTTGCTTCTTCTCATCACGAGAGAAAATTCGGATTTCTTTTATATCTGTATCTAAGAATCTTCTCATTACTGCGTTACCAAAAGATCCTGTTCCACCTGTAATTAATAAAGTTTTATCTTTAAACATATTTTATATTTTCCTTTCTTCGATACATATATTAAAGTATTATATATAGATCTATATATATTTTTTATTGCCAAAAAAACAGATAGTTTTCTAATCGAGCACTGGGAATCACATTCGTATAGAAGAAAATCACTCCAGTGATAAAGTAGCCGGTATATCCAACAATTCTTAACATAGGATTTTTTATAGAACTGAGTAAGTTAGGAACATAAGTAATCATAAAAATAAAGAAATAATAAAACAATCTCATCATAGCTGGGTGATATCTAGTAATCGGCATAATTACAGCACTCAAACACATCATGTAAAAAAGAAATCTATTATTAGGGTTCCCTGCTAAGAATTGTCTTTTATACACAATACCTATCAAAGTAGAAATAATCATGAACAAAAACATTAAATTTCCACCGGTTTCTACAAAAGAAAATTCATTTCTAGCTAGAGTATTTAAAAATAGTATTATATAGTTGCTAAAGTAAATACTGAGCCCTACGATCATAGTAAGAAAAAAAATAGTAAATTTGTTTATTTTAAACTTCGTTATCCAATAGCTTGGTATGAAAACCAGCGATGTAACATGAAATGAAGCTGCTAACAAATTAAATATTATAAATTTATGCAGTTGTTTTCTGCTTATGAACTCATAAGCTATCATAATAAAAGCAATAGCAATCGTTTGTCTCGTTGTAGAAAACGCAAAAGTATAAAATCCGTATAAAATAAATAAGACATAACTAAACGTAGGATTTTTAGAGTGTTTATGAATATGGAATGATACTACAGAAATATAAAATATCGCGACAATAATCAATAGAAATTGATACTCTTGAAATATTATTCCAACAAAATATTGAAATAATCTATAACCATATTCATAGGAAACTCCCTCCAATGCATTCGACAAACTCATGTTTTGATATCTCATAAACAAGTTATAGTAATTAACTGTATCTATACCTACTGTTAATCCTCTTAAACCTAGAATTACAGTAAGCATTATAGCAATGATGATTGTATATAGCTTGCTATTCATTTTTACCTTTGAGCCATTATCCATATATCCTATCTTTTTTGATATTGGGTATGATATTAATACTATCGATATCAAAAAAATATATACTTCCATTTGATCCCCTCGCACTTAGAATTAGTTAATTTATTTTCTATATATTTGCCCCAAAAAGAACCTATAACCATTCTTTAATGTGTTTAATAACTTACCTTTAACTAGTAAGCAAAGATATAACACTCTATCAAAGTTATTAAATGAATTATTTTTTTTTAACTCTATGATATACTTATTACGTAGTTTATAATTTCTGATTCTAGTACACTTTTCAAATAAAACCGTCCTTAAATAGAATTCTTTATCGCCTTCATAATCCTTTAATTTACCAATGAGATAGGTTAAATAGTCATTCATCTCTTTTGGTTGCAGTTCAGATATCTTTTTCGTTTGTTGATTCCCATGCACTCTTGCTTTTACCAACTCTTCTCTTGAGAGAAAAAAATCGTTTCCTTTTTGCGCTAACTCTAACCAGCAAACCCAATCTTGAATAAATCTATATTTTTCCTCAAATCCTCCAACACCTAAAATTGCATCTTTTGGTATCAATAGTGCGCAACCATAAAAAGCATTTCCTTTGCACAGCTCTTTAAACATATCTTTGCCTGAAAAAAAACCCTTTGCTTGTTTCTTCGGCCTATATATATTTTTTCCCTTCGAGTTAATCAATTTTATGTTTGAGGAAATAATCGTAGTATTTGGATTTAATTCATTTGCAATTATACTTTGTATTTGATATTCAATCTTATTTGGAAGATATAAATCATCATGACTCAGCCAAGAAAACCAATCACCTTTCATTTTATTAATTCCATAATTCAGAGCAGTCGAGACTCCTCCATTTTTCTTTCGAAAATATCTAATCTTATCACCATAACTTAATGCTATTGTTTCGGTAGCACCATTATCATTTGAGCCATCATTAACAACAATAATTTCAACATTTTCATATGTCTGTGCTAAAGCACTCTCAATGCATTCTTTTAAATAATTACTTCCATTATATACAGGGATAATAATTGAAACTAATGGACTATACATCTCATAACCTCGCTTTTAATATTAAAGTCTGTTAACTGGCAGTTTAAACTCATCCCCCAAAATAAAATCAAATTCATCAGGAGTGAATACTGTATAACCACTTGCATTATAAAATGTCAGTTCACCGAAAATTATTCTCCCCTTAATATTGTATAGATCCACTCGAACATGTGGAAAATCCTTTGATAATATTTCTGCTATTTTTAACATTTCATCGAATTTCTCGGGTTTTGGTATTGGCCTATTTATTTCTTTATACTCAGATCTTCTATATGGAAGTTGTTTAAATTCTGGTGTAAAAAAGCTACAACGACCATTTTTATGATTGTCAACATAGTCGATCATTGTATATAAATATTTTACTTTTCCATCAAAACAAAAGAATTTATAATCGGGAATATCATTATTTTCATCACGCTCTATTAGTTCTTCAACTATTATTCGAGGTTTAACATTGTAATACGACCATTCTCTTCCATAATCTGCTCTTCTTGCAGTCAACCATCCTCTTACAATTGTTTTTATCTTATTAATTTCATTGCTATTAATATTCTGCACAAAATAATTAGCACCCGAACCATTAGTATGTTTGATTGCAAAAGAATCTGGTAAAGCATCAAAATCTATTTCTTCTAAGCTTTCATATACACCATAGAGTCTTGTTAAATATTTACTAAGTCCTTTACCTTCAACGTATGATCTCACTTTAAATTTATCTGAACATGTCGTCATCAGTGGATCTCGGTAATAAAGCTTGTACCACTGTAGCTTTTCAGTATACCTTTGTGGATTTCTCAAATTCAATTTTCTTCCAGTCTTAATTTTATACTGGAGTTTTATCATAGTTCTATCAGGTACAAACCTTAATAGATTTAAAATTTTAAATCTAATTTCTTGATTTCTTATCACTTTTTTATAATCCATCAACTACTCACCTCAGCAATTCTCTATTTCACTAATGTATGCATCTACAACAATCTGCCTATCAAATTCAGCTTCAACCTTAGCTCTCCCTGCTAAGCCCATCTGCCTTTTTT
>CAZFME010000163.1:0-3619 GCA_964520055.1 uncultured Clostridia bacterium | reverse complement strand
CCCTTTATGGCGGTGATAATATTGTGCAGCTCAAAAAGATAGCCGAAGATACAATGGAAAGTAGACTGTTGCGTATAGAGGGCGTAGCTTCAGTAGGCATTACCGGAGGTTTGGAAAGGCAGATAGCTATAAGTGTAGATCCGGATAAGCTGGCATTTTACGGTCTGAGTATACCTCAGATAGCCGGCAAACTTCAAATGGAAAATATTAACCTTCCCGGCGGAGATGTAAGCCAGGGGAAAAAGAAATACAACATAAGGACCGAAGCTGAATTTAAGGATATTGCGGAAATCGAGAACATGCCCATTCCGCTGCCCCAGGGCGGTAGTGTTCCACTTAGAAATATTGCTAAGATAGAAGATACTTACAAGGATGTATCCACAATCTCCCGTTATAACGGCAAGCCAAGCATAGCACTTACCATACAAAAACAAAGCGGCTATAATACCGTTCAAGTGGCTAAAAAAGTAAAATCCGAGATGGCAAAATTAACAAAGGAAATCCCTGTTGAAATAGGATATGAAACGATTCTTGACCAGTCGGATTTTATTGAGTTCTCCATTAACAATGTGAAAAAGAATGCAATAACCGGCGGAATATTTGCCATATTGGTTATATACCTATTCCTTCAAAACTTGCGCAGCACTTTAATCATAGGTGTTTCCATACCCATTTCTATAATAGCCACATTTGTATTGGTATATTTCAATAACCTGACTTTGAACATGTTGAGCCTTGGCGGACTGGCTTTGGGCGTGGGCATGTTGGTTGATAATTCTATCGTTGTTTTGGAAAACATTTTCTCCCATCGCATGGAAGGGCAGGAGCCGGTGACTGCTGCCATATCTGGTACCAGTGAAGTTGCTCTGGCTATAACTGCATCTACCCTTACAACTATGGCGGTGTTTGTGCCGATTATATTTGTGAAAGGTATGACAGCTCAGTTATTTAAAGAACTGGCACTGACAGTGACATTTTCCCTGTTTTCTTCGCTTTTGATAGCATTGACCATAGTTCCACTGCTGTCTTCCAGGCTTATGGTTAAAATTGAAGATGATGAGATATCCCCTGGGAAAAGCAATAAAAAGGTTTCACCTGTGGCTTCTTTGCTCAACAAATTTAAAGGTGTTTATAAAAAAGTTGACGCCAAATACTCTAATTTGCTCAAATGGGCATTGGGGCATAGAAAAGCCGTAGTTATTCCATTTGTGGTATTGTTCATTATAAGTATGGCATTGATTCCTTTTATAGGAACGGAGTTTTTGCCTCATTCAGATGCCGGCTCAATAAGTATTTCGGTAAAATTGCCCTATGGTACAAATCTTGCTGAAACCAACCGCTTTGTTGCAGAGACGGTAGATAGACTGAAAGCAATACCTGAGGTTGAAGGGATTATGGAAAGCATAGGTTCCGGAGGCCAGATGTGGGGAATGCTCGGAACGGACAACAGTGAGGCCGGCATATCTGTGCAGCTTGTCCCATTGGCTGAGCGCAAACGGTCTTCTGATGAAGTTGCTGAGAGTATAAGAAATATGACAATAGATATGGCAGGGGCCGAAATAAAAATTAAAGCTCTAACCAGCATGGACTTTGTAGCTGGAGATTTCTTAACTCCTATCTCTATCGGAATAAAAGGTGATGATATGGAAAAACTCAAGGAAATTTCCAGGGAAGTCACCGATATTGTCAAAGCAACTTCCGGTACTCGTGAAGTAAAAAGCAGCCTTGAGGCGGGCAAACCTGAACTTGTTGTTAAGATTGACCGAGAAAAGGCCACCATGTACGGACTCTCCAGTGCTCAGATAGCTCAATCGGTAAATTCTGCCGTATCGGGCAGTGTTGCTACAAAATACAAAGTTGGCGGCGATGAAATAGATGTAGTGATAAAATCTGATGACAAACTGGTGGATGATGTACATAAAGTAAAGAACCTTCTAATTCCAAGCCAGACAGGAGCCCTCATTACATTAGGTGATGTAGCGCAGGTGGATAAAGGCACCGGCCCCGTAAGCATAGTTCGGGAAAATCAAACACGCCAGGTGACGGTAACCAGCGCAGTTCTTGGAAGAGATACGGGTACGGTAAACCGGGAAATCCAAGAAAAGCTGAGCAACATTCACTTACCGGAAGGGTACAGCATAAAAATTGGCGGTGAGCAGGAACAGATGCTGGAATCTTTCAGAGACCTTATACTGGTCTTCTTATTGGCTTTAGTCCTTGTATATATGGTTATGGCCGCTCAGTTTGAATCCTTGAAACAGCCATTTATAATAATGTTTACCGTTCCTTTGGCTCTGATAGGTGTTGTATTTGCTTTACTCTTAACCGGACTCCGTATTAGTCTGACTTCACTTATAGGAATAATTGTTCTGGCCGGAATAGTGGTGAACAATGCCATAGTGTTGATAGACTTTATAAACCAGCTTAGAGATAAAGGGATACCTAGGAATGAAGCCATTATTAAGGCGGGACCGGCTAGGCTCCGACCTATTCTCATGACTACTCTGACTACGGTCTTAGGTTTGATTCCTCTTGCATTGGGTATCGGAGAAGGGGGAGAACTGGGAGCCCCTATGGGTACAGCAGTTATTGGAGGACTATCCCTTTCTACTTTGCTGACATTGGTGGTCATACCGGTAGTATATACGATTTTTGAAGATTGGGGAGATATCCTGGCAAGATACAGGAAGAACAGGCAAAACAGGAGAAAATCAGCCGGAGCGGAAGGAGTATAGACTATGCAGCAAAGGGTTGACCTATTTATTACATTCTGCCTGTCGCAAAAGAGCGACAGGCAGAACTAAATGGTTTTTGTGACAAAATGTGGTATACTTATTTTAAGTAATTAACTGGAAAGAGGTGATCCAGTGAATATTCCTATTCTAGACGAACAACTAAACACTATTCTGGGTGAGATTACCGATAACATCAAAGACCTATATGGATCAAAACTCAAAAAAATCATCCTATATGGTTCATATGCAAGGGGACACCAAGATGAGGAATCTGATATTGACCTAATGGTACTAATTGACGTACCCGAGGCCAAGCTTAGAGATTATGAAAAAAAACTAAATAAAATAGTAAGTGATATAGGATACAGCTACATGAAAGTTTTATCATTGATTGATATGAGCTATGAAAAATTCAACAACTGGGTGGATGTAGTGCCCTTTTATAGAAATGTAAGGAATGAAGGAGTTATTATATATGAACAATAAGATTATGATGATTTCTATATTGCCTCCAAAGAAGATGCTCAGGAGCAACTGAAAAATGCGAAAAGGTTCATCAAATTAGTAGAAGAATATTTATATAAGAGGTATGGCGAATTCTAAATCAAGGAGGGCTATATATGCGAAAGATTTGGCTATGTAAGGGTATTTTCACCTTAGTAGTTATATTGGCTTTAGTAACTTCAAGTTTCGTCTTTGCACAAGAAAACAAAAAGAGCGAAGATCAGGTTTTGAAACTGTCCCTAAAAAATGCCGTAAAGCTTGCCGAAGAAAACAATCAACAGATAAAACTGTCAAAACTAGGTTTGGAAAAAGCTGAACTGGGGAGAAAACAATATAGGTATCAGGATAAGAAGGTGAAGGATGCAAAAGATTCGTGGGAA
>CAZFME010000162.1:0-3636 GCA_964520055.1 uncultured Clostridia bacterium | reverse complement strand
ATCTTGGACTATGCCATTAAAAAAACCGGCCAGGACCACATTTGCGCCATTATAGGTGGGACTCATTTGGGCTCAGTAAGCAAAGAGCAGCAGCATAAAAGCATTGAGGCTTTAAAAAAATATGATATTGATCGCATTGGAGTTTCCCATTGTACCGGATTAAAAGCCTCAATGCTTTTGGCGCAAGAATTTGAAGAAAGGTTTTTCTTCTGTAATGTGGGAACTGTAATAGAGGCATAATTTGAACATATATCAAATACTTTCTTGTTATTAATTGCATTGCAAAAAAATCTTTTGTGACAAAATATTGCTACACTGATAAAACAAGTAAAGGCCTTCATAAATTTTTTCTATGAAGGCCTTTTGGGAAGAATTCTATTCTTATGCTCATATCCATAATTAAAAGTCCCGGGTAGCAATTCTACCCGGGACCTATTCTGTGCTTATTTGAATATTATAGTTCCGACAAAGCCAAGAATGATTGTTATTATCATAGCAAATGCCCATCTCTGTAAACCGCCGATCTCTTTTCTTATTTCCTTTATCTCATTATATACATCAATAAACTTTGAATTTACTTGATCGAATTTTGAATTTATATCTAAATCCATCTTATCAAATCTCGCATCTACTTTGTCAAATCTCGCATCTACTTTGTCAAATTTTGAATTTATCTCCGAGTTCATTTTGTTAAATCTGGAATCTACTTGGGCAAACTTCGAATTTATATCTGAATCCATTTTATCAAATCTCGCATCTACTTTGTCAATTCTTGAATTTATCTCCGAATCTACTTTGTTAAATCTGGAATCTACTTGGGCAAACTTCGAATTCATCTCTGAATCCATTTTATCAAATCTAGAACTCATCTCTTTGCTAAAAATATCAAACTTGGCCTCGGTATCCTTCCTTAGATCTCCTATTTCTCTCCTTACATCAGCAAATTTAGTATCCATGCTATCTCTTAAACTATTTATCTGTTGTGACAAGAGGAAATATCCGGATTCGTATACTTTTGGCTCATTCCTGTTATTTTCGTCGTTTCCAGTTGCAACTTCTTTTTTCATTTTATCCATATCTTCCAAGGGCATGCTCAACACCTTCCCTCCCTGTCTCAATTATACAAAATTTCTAACTGATGTTCAAGAGACTTTTCTGTTAGTTCTTTTTCTGGTTCCCCTTATCATGCACACATTGTTCAGCAGCGAACGCCCATTATGACATGTTGTTCCGTTATATGCGATGTCTAATAGGTGCCTTGCAAAATTATACCATATTTTCACTCCAACAGCTCTATCGGAACATAATACTTGACATATCTGTTTTTCTGACGGTCAGCATAGGTTCCGTTCTTGTCCTTTAAGTTTCATTCCTATTATCTTCTCTCAGAAAATTATAGAAGTTTTTCAGCTTTCTCTTTACTATATATATTATATTTGTCTACTTATTTAATATCAATAAGAATTGCATATTCCTTGGGTCATAATTTAATTTTCATACATGAAAATGCCGAGTAGTAAATCTACCCGGCATTATTTTCACTTATTTCCCAACAAAGACTAAAACGGTGGCTATTACTTCTAACATATCAAGTTACCTCCGTTTTTGATATTTATTGCGAATTTATCACATTTAAAACATTGAGTTTATCATCAAATATCACAATATCTGCATCTTTACCTATCTCAATACTTTAAATCCTTTCATACCGTTAAAGACATGAGTAACTTGGGTGACTCCATAGGCAAAGGCTTTTTTAGCTGTCTCAAAACAAGCATTGGTATGACCTGCCGACACCGTTATGCCTTGGGTATGAAGGGAAGTTCCGGTGCCATGGCCACCACTCTTACAGTATCCCCTGATAGTTTTAGAAAATATAATGCTGCTTATCACTCTTTTAGAAAAAGAACTTATCGACTATAAAGATAAATCTGCTGTTATACCTGAAACGGTAAATAAGTATGAGATGAAACTCTTATACAATTATCGGAAGTTAAATGAGAGAAGTCAGGGAGAAGTGGATAACTTTGTTCGAGAAAGATTATGTGAAGGGAATATTGCAATTAGAAAAGACAAAGATAATTGCCAGGCTTGACTAATGGGAAGGAAGCCGCCGAAAGTGAATCTGTTAATGTTTTTTTACGCTTATCATGGTAAGATCTTATTATTTTTAAAAGCTAAAAACGGCGGCAGGCTTAGAGCCACCGATGATATTAGCTTGCTGCTATACCTTACAAAACGTATCTAATTCACGTATTACATTTGAGGGATTTGGCCACTTTTATGTTTTTATGCTCCATTAACAAAGAAAGGATCAATATAGAATTTCATCTATATTGATCCTCACAATTAAAAGAGTACCCACTGGGACGTTTTTGGAAATGGTGCTTTCGGGCTTAGGGCTCTGTTATTACCCTTCATTACACCTTAAAATTGTTTTTTGCCTTAAATGCTACATTCTGTTTAGGCTTTATATTTTAAAACCATTTTTGCATTTTTGCTATTTCTATTTTCTCAATAAGCTCTTTTACATTCTTAACTTTTACTTTTCCCGTAGCTTCCTCCATCGCATTTGCTGATCCACAAGCTGTGGCAAATTTAATCATCTTGTCAGCTTTATAGCCTCTTTGTATAGCTACCGCATATCCTGCAACCATAGCATCTCCGGAACCAACACTATTGATGACTTTAACCTTTGGTGCTTTCACTTTATATATTGTATCGCTATGACAAACATATGACCCTTTTTCCCCTAAAGACACTACCACAAGCTCAACATTTCTACTAAGTATTTTTAAATACTCCATTAACTCACTATCATTAATAGCATCAACACTCATTAGTGTTCGAAACTCTTTTTCATTGGGTTTGATCATGTATGGGTGAGCTTTTATTCCCTCTTTTAATGCACTACCACTGGTATCAAGAATCGTCTTTACATTGCTGTTAATTTGTCTTGCCTTTTCTATAAGTACTCTATATATATTATCTGGCACGCCACTTGGTAAACTGCCCGATATGACAATTACATTGCTTTTTTTGCATAATTGCTCATATTTATTTAAAAAATGTTCCAATTCCTTTGACAAAATCTCAGGTCCTGACTCCAAGATTTCTGTCTGACTGCCATCCTTAGTAATAATAGCTATACAATTTCTGGTCTCGCCTTTTATATCCACAAATTTATTGTATATATGAAGGTCCTGTAATTGACTTTTGATAAATTGCCCGTTATAACCCCCTAAAAACCCGGAAACGGTAACTTTCTCATCTAAATCTTTAACTACTCTGGCTACATTTAATCCTTTTCCCCCTGCAGTAGGTTGTGATTTAAGTGCCCTGTGTATACCGTTTTTCTCTAGTTTTTCAATTACATATCTTCTGTCTACTGATGCATTAAGAGTAATGGTTGTTATCATTGGAATTCATACCTTTCCATCACAACCACAAAGCATTATTTTTTGCTTTACAACTTGTCTCATTGCCTCCTTAGCAGGGGTCAGGTAATTCCTGGGGTCAGTTTCAAAAGGTTGCATAATAAAGTATTCTTTCAAAGCATTTGAGAATGATATTTTGAGATCTGTCGCTATATTTATTTTGCAAATACCTAAAACTATGGTTTCTTTTATAATGTCA
>CAZFME010000161.1:0-3711 GCA_964520055.1 uncultured Clostridia bacterium | reverse complement strand
TAGAGTTACAAGTGAGAGTTGCCTGTTAATAAAACTATCTAATACTTTAGCCCATGTAAACCTTCAAGCAAGCGTTCGATTCAGAGTCCCTTTCACTTCCATGCATCAGAGAGGAGGTATCCTTCTACCACGACGCTTTGCGGTACAATTTGCCAGGAGAAATATTCTATCATTTTGCAAGTCCTGTTACTTCAAAACCACTTGAAAAGTGCCGGCAGCCATTACCTAGAAACCCATATATTTGGCTACATAGCTGCTTATGATGCACTGTACTACGCTGATCTCTGCTTTGTTTACCATTTCTGCATCCCAGACCCATTCAGATTTGCAAATCATTAAGTTTGCCACAATATCACCTGTAACATTCATTGTAGTAAATGCCATATAAACAATCTATAAAAAGCCGCAATTGGGCCTATAAGGTCAAAGGGCAGACCCATTATGGAAAAGTATGTCATCCACCACATATCCGTTTGTGATTTTCTTTTGAACAGGTGCTGATGCATTTAGATCCATACATATAACGCCCTCTTGTGCACATACATCAAAAATGCCGGCATATTTCAAGGCTTCAACACTATCCACACCTATAACAGAGCTGTCACCGACGATAATTTCACTGGCTTCTAATAGTTGTGTCAAAAAAATAAACTGACTTTTGATAATTAGTAAAGGGTTTTGAACATAAAACTTAGATTTTTATAAGGTATTTTACGACTAATTTGGAATTTTTTAATTTTAAATCAATCGATGTAACAGCCTCTCTTTTTCTCCGTATAAAAAGTCTATAAGCGGGATTTCCAGGGTGGTATAGCATCCCGGCTTTTGCCTGAGACCGGCCCGGGCTGCGGCTACCATCACCTGACCTGCAGCGGCCGGATTGCATATGGACATGATAAACTCTATACGCTGGTTATGGGTAGTGCCGGATACGCCTTTTCTTTCCATGTGCACCCCGTGTCCTTTATCTATGAGGCTTTTTACATCATCTACTTTATATACATGGGTTTCATCATGAATAAAGTAGGGATCGTTTTTTATAGCCTCGGATATTTTTTCAAAGTCATAACCTTGTTTTATCTTAACGTATACCAAGCGCTTGTGAAGGCCGGTACCTTCAGGAATAGTCATAGAGAGAGCATCTTTGACACCTTCAATGGCCTTTACTGCTACGGTATGCCCTAAACTCATACCCGGTCCGAAATTAGTATAAGTCAGGCCTTTTGGAGTAACTACCTCCAGTAAAGCTCTAACGAACGAATCTGAGCCCGGATCCCAGCCTGCAGAAATCACGGCTACGGAATTATGAGCTTTTGCAATGTGAGCTAAGCTTTTTCGAAGATTTATAATGGAATCACCATGAATGTCGAAACTGTCAACGGTGTTGATGCCCATTTTCAGATACTGTGGGGCAACCTCGGGAACAGAACGGCTGGGTATGCTCAAGATGGCCACATCTACTTGACCCAGCTCATTTACATCGGTGACCACGGGAACATTTCCTACCATTTTTTTGGTTGGATCAATTTTTTTTGGATCCCTGAGAACTATTCCCGCCACTTCCATATCGGGGCTTTCCTTAAGGGCTGGCAACACTTCGCTGCCCACATTGCCGAAACCAACTACAGCAATTCTGGATTTAAGCAAAATTATTTCCTCCCTTGTATATTTTGTGTAAATTAGTAGCTTCTATTACAATGATTGCCACTATCACGGCATATGCGAAATAAAAAAACAACCGGGGTTATTTGCCGATTGTCTCATCCTTGGCAAATACCTCTCTCTTGAAGTAGCTCTCCACCGGATTACTCCAGTGACAGTCCCATACCTATTCGATATAGGCCCAACATGGTTCTTTGGGAAAAACCATGCTTCGGCGATGACCCCTTTTGGCTAGTTTAATCGGCTCCCGCCTCCACAAACTTACTCTTGATACACCGCGCCTCTACCTCAACTCTTTGCGAGATGAGGTATGTATTTGATTTTATAAAACATATCACAATAATTTTCTTTTGTCAATTAACACTTTTGTAAGTGGGTTTTGGCTTTGTAGCCATCATGGGACTGGAGGATTTTCCTTACAAGAGTAGTAAGCCACGTTATTCCAAGGGGCCCATAGTGTTACACCCAGGTTGTTACCACCATGTACAAATTCATAGCAAGGGTAGATAAGGGGAAATTTGGAGTGCCACGGGGAGAGTAAAAAGCAGCATATGCTGCTTTTTTATAAATCCTTATAAATATCTTTTGTATTGACTGTTTTTTTATCATTTATTTGCCGGTTTGCACAGGATTTCAGAAATCCAGGTATCAAAGATGGTTGAGGCATGAGCGGGCCTTAAAATTGCAGCGGTATCCGCCCCTTCACTGCTGCCTCCTACTGCTATTACATCTTCATTGTACGGAATCAAACCAGCATCAAGAGCCATGATCGCAATTTCCACACACACCTTTGTACCTTGCCCCAGCATCCTCAAGGTATTAGCCATAATTTCCACGGGATATGCTCCGCCAAACTTGTGGCTGATGCCCCGTTCGGCACCGGAAAGTGCGTGGGTAGTTGTAAGTACCTTGATACCGGAGTCTGTAAGTTCTCGCCTAACATCTTCGGGCATTTCCATTTTACCGGGAGCCTTAAAACCTGCAACATGGGTTACACAAACAAGATTTACCCCGAGATTTGCTTGTTGGAAAAGTTTTGCGGTATAGCCTTCGCACGACGCTACAACTACATGTTTTATACCCCGCTCTTTTACGGCTTTTTTTACAACTTCAAGGGTTTTTTCAGTATTTTGTTTGCCGGGTTTTTCAAAATACATATATTATCAACCTCCATATTTTTGTGTATCATTATTTATAATCCTGAACGATGGTAATACCCGAGCTTGTTCCAATCCGAGTTGCCCCTGCTTCAATCATTTCAAGTGCAGTCTTTGCATCTCTGATACCGCCGGCAGCTTTTACACCCATTGAATCACCCACGATTTTTCGCATGAGTTTAACATCTTTAACAGTGGCCCCGCCTGTTCCAAACCCAGTGGAAGTTTTCACAAAATCCGCCTCGGCAGCTTTAGCCAACTGGCAGGCCGATACCTTTTCATTTTCATCAAGATAAGCCATTTCGAGGATTACCTTTACTATAGCCTCTGGATTAATTGTCTTTACAGCTTTTACTACCTCAGCAATGTCTTCCTGAACCGCATAAAAGTCACCACTTTTCAGCAAGCCCACGTTCATAACCATGTCGATTTCCACTGCTCCGGCTTTAACAGCTTCCACCGCTTCAAATACTTTTGAGGCAGTTGTCATAGCTCCCAGGGGAAAACCAACGGTTACAGCCGCCTTGATATCACTGCCTTCTAAAATGTTTACAATATGTTTTACATAACAGGAATTGACACATACCGAGTAAAATCCATACTCCTTGGCTTCTAAGCACAATATTTTAATTTCTTCAAAAGTAGCGATAGGTTTTAATAGGGTATGGTCTATGTATTTAGCCAGCTCGTCTTTTGTAAGCATGAAAATCACCTGACCTTTTATTTTATTTTACGAGTGAAAGAGATTTGTGAAAAATCCCACATCTTGTTCAAGTTTATTTTACATTAAATTGGATAGTCATTCAATACAATAATTTCTTAAATAAGGTAGATACTATACTAAGAATAACCTTTGAGGAGTGAGCATTATGACTGACAATAAAAAAATTCC
>CAZFME010000160.1:0-3779 GCA_964520055.1 uncultured Clostridia bacterium | reverse complement strand
AAAATTGGGCCTTGGCCAGTCCTACTACGAACTCCTAAAAGAACCTGAAAGAGTACTTATAGTCCAAGTTCCTGTAAAAATGGATGACGGAACAACAAAAACCTTCACAGGATATCGCGCCCAACACTGTACTATAATGGGCCCAGCCAAAGGTGGCTTTAGATACCATCCTGATGTATGCCTAGATGAAGTTAAAGGCCTATCCATGTGGATGACATTCAAGTGTGCCGTTGTAGGAATCCCTTACGGTGGAGCTAAAGGAGGGGTTTGCTGCAATCCTGCGGATTTATCCAAAGGAGAACTTGAAAGATTGACTCGTAATTATTTAAGAGCAATCAATACAATGGTTGGTCCTGAAAAAGACATACCTGCACCCGATGTAAATACAAATGCCCAAATAATGGCTTGGTTTATGGATGAATTCAGTACGCTAAAAGGCTATAACATACCCGGCGTAGTTACCGGAAAGCCAATTCCCTTAGGAGGTTCCCAGGGAAGAACCCAGGCAACTGGATATGGCGTAACAGTAGCCGTAAAAAAAGCATGTGAAGTAATGAATATAGATATAGCCAAAACAAACATAGCCATACAAGGCTTTGGCAATGTAGGCAGCTACACATCATTATATTGCAGCAAAGACGGAGCAAAAATTGTAGCTATTGGCGAATGGGACAAAGAAATAGGAACGTATGCACTATATGACGAAAAAGGTCTAGACATAGAAAAACTATTTGACTATAAAGCCAAAAACGGCACAATTGTCAACTACCCCGATGCCAAAAGAATAAGCCTTGATGAATTTTGGACCTTAGACAATATAGACATACTAATCCCTGCAGCCCTTGAAAATGCCATAAATGAAAACAATGCACCAACCATAAAAGTCAAGATCATAGTAGAAGCAGCCAACGGCCCTACTACACCGGAAGCTGATAAAATCCTTACTGAAAAAGGAATTCCCTTATTCCCCGATATTCTTTGCAATGCGGGTGGTGTAACAGCTTCATATTTTGAATGGGTACAAAACCTGATGAATTTTTACTGGACCGAAGAAGAAGTTAACAGCAAACTCGAACACATTTTGATAAGCGCATTTGATGATGTTTATAACATGCATAAAGATGCCAATGTCAGCTTGAGACAGGCAGCCTATTTAGTGGCTGTGAAAAGAATAGCCGACAATATAAAGATAAGGGGCTGGGTATAAAACAGACTATCCATTACAAAAAAGACGGGGAAGAAAATAAATAAATAAAGTTAAGACCAAAAAGTTGGGTCTGAGTCAAACCGCGTGTATACTGAATTAGATATACAAGAATTTGATTGCCTAGAAGACAAGACTTGGGGTTCCCCAGAGAGTATCATTATAATTCAGATGTTCAACCTACCCTGTCACTAGAAAACTATAGGAATTAAAAATTAAAATCATCCGTGATAGCTTTTATCCACCCCAAAACCACCAAAAGAGTATAAATACAACTATACAAAAAGATAAGGAGGAACAACATTGGAAACAATAGAAACAAAACTTAAAACCCTACACCAAAAGCGCGAAGCAATACAAAAAGGCGGCGGAGAAAAACGCGTACAAAAACAACACCAAAGCGGTAAACTCACCGCCCGAGAAAGAATAGAACAACTTTTAGACCCAGAAAGCTTCATAGAAGTCGATGCTTTCGTAAAACACCGGTCAATCCAATTTGACATGCAAAATACCAAAGCCCCCGGCGAAGGCGTAGTCACCGGCTACGGCACCATCGACGGCAGACTGGTATTCATATTCGCCCAAGATTTTACCACAATAGGCGGCTCACTGGGCGAAATGCACGCCGCAAAAATCTGCAAAATC
Organism: uncultured Clostridia bacterium; assembly: GCA_964520055.1. Lineage (GTDB taxonomy): Bacteria > Bacillota > Thermosediminibacteria > Thermosediminibacterales > Tepidanaerobacteraceae > DUNY01. Next base: position 1,930 of record CAZFME010000160.1, on the reverse strand, counting down.
ATGGACATGGCAGCAAAAATGGGCGCACCCATAATCGGCCTAAACGACTCCGGCGGAGCCAGAATCCAAGAAGGCGTAGACGCCCTAAAAGGCTATGGAGACATCTTCTACCAAAACACCCTATCCTCCGGAGTAATACCCCAACTATCCGTAATACTGGGCCCCTGTGCCGGCGGAGCAGTATACTCCCCAGCCCTCACCGACTTCGTATTCATGGTATCCGGCACAAGCCAGATGTTCATCACCGGCCCCCAAGTAATAAAAGCCGTAACAGGCGAAGAAGTAACCCCCGAAGACCTGGGAGGAGCTATAGCCCACAACCAAAAAAGCGGAGTAGCGCACTTTATAAGCCAAAACGAACAAGAATGCTTTAACCAAATAAAAAAATTGCTATCATACATACCCTCAAACAACCTAGAAGATCCACCCTATAAACCCACAACCGATGACCCCACAAAAACAATACCCGAACTTAATACATTAGTCCCAACAGACCCCAACAAACCCTACGACATAACAGACATCATCACACACATAGCAGATGATAACGACTTCTTCCAAGTCCAACCACTATACGCCCAAAATCTAATAACCGGCTTTGCAAGACTTTCCGGCCATAGCGTAGGCATTCTGGCAAACCAGCCCAAGTACCTGGCCGGTTGCCTAGACATAAACGCCTCCGACAAAGCCGCAAGATTTATCAGATACTGCGACGCCTTCAACATACCCCTAATAACCTTTGCCGACACCCCCGGCTACCTACCCGGAGTAGCCCAAGAACACGGAGGCATCATAAGACACGGCGCAAAACTCCTATACGCATACTCCGAAGCCACAGTACCAAAACTTACCGTAATCACACGAAAAGCCTACGGAGGAGCCTACATAGCCATGTGCTCAAGACACCTGGGAGCAGACCAAGTCTTTGCATGGCCCACAGCCGAAATAGCCGTAATGGGCCCTGATGGCGCAGCCAACATAATATTCAAAAACGAAATACAAACCTCAGAGGACCCAATAGCCACAAGATGCCAAAAAATCGAAGAATACAGAAACAACTTCGCCAATCCATACCAAGCAGCATCAAGAGGCTATGTAGACGACATCATAGAACCTAGTGTAACAAGAACAAAACTCATCTCAGCCCTGGAAATGCTAATCTCAAAAAGCGAAAAAAGACCGGCTAAAAAACACGGCAACATCCCCGTATAAGGAGGCGACAGAAAAACCATGACAACCGCACAAGTATTTCAAGAATCACTGAAAACAGCCATATTCGGTATGGGTCTGGTCCTAGGAACACTATACATCCTATCACTCATCCTAGACCTTATGAGAGTAATATTTGCCCCTAGGACAAATGTAAAAAAAAATAACACAATAACAAAAAACCAAACCATAGAGACAAACCAACAACCAACCACCCAAACCACAGATATAGACGACGATACCCAACTAATTGCAGTCATCACAGCAGCCCTAAGTGCGTATATGGGAAAACCCATATCAACCATAAAAATAAATGCCATAAAAAAAATCCATAAAAAAACACCCATATGGGGTACGGCAGCAAGACTACACAATATTAACAATAAACTCTAAAATAAACAGCAAGTGAAAGGAGAAACACAAAAAAATGAAAAAATATAAAATAACCGTAAACGGAAAAACATACCAAGTTGAAGTAGAAGAAATTAGCGGGCAAACTACCACTACACCAACCCAAACAAACCCAACAGTAAACACCCCGGTGGCACCTGAAACCATACAACAGCCTAAACCACAGCCACAACCTCAAAACCCGGGCACCACCGGCACACACAAAATCACATGCCCCATGCCCGGCACCATAATGTCAATTAAAACAAAACCCGGGGATAAAATACAAAAAGGTGATGTAATAATGATCCTGGAAGCCATGAAAATGGAA
>CAZFME010000159.1:0-3784 GCA_964520055.1 uncultured Clostridia bacterium | reverse complement strand
ATAATAGGTCATAATCTTCACGCTAATTCTGCCCAAAGATTTAACATTTTTTTGAGATGTAATTCCAGTTATTATAGTTACAAGAACCATAGGAACAACTATCATCTTTATCATATTTAACCATATCTCACCAATAAATCCTAGCTTTGTCATTGGTTCCCCAATAATAAGGCCAAAAATAGCACCTATAACCATAGCAAAAAAGACCTGTGTGGTTAAACTAACTTTCTTGCCTGCAATTTTCATATTAACACAACCTTTCATATTATATATTTGCATTTATATTTAATACCAAATTGCATTACAAAGATGCATCAATGTCTTTGATAATCTTAACAGCAAGCTTAGCATCCTTGCTATCTATTCCCCTGTAAAACACTAAACGAACCTTATTCTCTAACACTGGACGAATCCATAGGCCTTTTTCTTTAGCAATATCGCAATATTTTTCGACGGTTAAACCAGTTTCGCTAACATCCAACATAACAATATTGGTTTGTACATTATTTTGCACCTTTGTTTTATTTAGATCTCTTAAATTGTCAGCCACATATTTTGCATTTTCATTATCCTTCTTTAACGATTCAATATTATTTTCAAGGGCATATATTCCGGGTGCAGCAATAATTCCTGCCTGTCTCATGTTTCCACCTAATAACTTCCTCTTTAACCTTGCCTTCTTTATAAAGTTTTGATCTCCACATAAAAGTGAACCAATTGGTGCGCCTAATCCTTTGGAAAGGCAAAACATTACTGAATCCACATATTGACATATGTCCTCTGCCTCTACTCCAAGGCTCACCACAGCATTGAATAACCTAGCCCCATCCATATGAATATGGATATCTTTACTTTTTGCCAAATCATGAATTCTCTTTAATTCTTCTAAGCTAATACAAGTTCCACCAGCAAAATTATGTGTATTCTCTATACATAAAAGTTTGATGTCTTCTTGTTCCATCAGTAATTTAAGATTTTCAATATCCGGGGTATTACTTTCATTTAATTCATAAAATACTGGTATCAATTGACCAAAATCCTTTTCAAATACGACCTTTTCAGTTTTATAGATATGTTGTATTTTGTCAACCAATACCTTATCCCCAGGTTTGCAACAACTTAAAATAGCAACAGTATTAGCCAAAGTTCCAGAAGAAAAAAGAATACTACCAGCTTTTCCGGTTAATTCAGATGCTAAATCCTCAAGTTTGTTGACAGTCAAGTCTTCACCTCGGCCATCCTTACCTACCCTTCCATCATCACCAAGCTTAGCATGTAAAATTGTCTCCAGCATTTCTTTATTCGGCAGGGTCAGTGTATCACTTCTTAAATCAATCAAGTTACCCCTCCTTTCTTTAAAGTAAATATGGAATATAATTACATAATAAAGCAATTATCATGCCACACTTTTTATCCGTTTATTACAATAAATCCATTCCCTAAAAGCCCATACTTCAAAGGATAGCCATATATTGTTTATTTGCAAAGTAGGATTATAATAAAAAAAATAGTGTTGCAGGTGTCTCATATGAAACATCTGCAACACTATTGCAACGTCTTTTGCTTTAAAAATCTATATTATGTTTTTTCATAAGCCTCCAAAGGGTACTTCTATGAATCCCTAAGATTTTAGCTGCCCTAGTCCTGTTTCCTTTTGATACAATTAGAGCATCTTTTATTTCTTCCTTGGAAATAGGGGAATGGGAGCTACTAATTTTTATTTCATTTTGAACTTCAAAAATAGGTTCAAACTTCTTTACCATCGTATTAACAATACTTCCATCAATAGTATTTGATGTATTGATTATGCTTAATTTCTCTATAAAATTTTTCAATTGCCTAATATTCCCTGGCCAATCATACTCCTCCAATGCCCTTATTCCATCCTCTGTTAAATATATACTGTCATCTTTAAAATAATATAGCCAAAACTCCTTTACTAATTCATGTATATCATCTTTTCTTTCTCTTAAGGGAGGTATGACTAAGGTTAGTACATTTAATCTATAAAATAAATCTTCTCTAAATTTATTGACAGTAACCAAATCCTTGATTTTTTTATTAGTTGCGGAAATAATTCTAACATTTACGGGAATAATTTGATCACTTCCTAAACGCATTACTTTTCTTTCCTGCAATACTCTTAAAAATCTAGCCTGTAATCTTATAGGCATTTCGGATATTTCATCTAAAAATATAGTTCCACTATGAGCAAGCTCAAATAATCCAGCTTTACCATCTTTTTTAGCCCCTGTAAATGCACCTTCCTCATATCCGAATAACTCACTTTCCAATATGCTTTCTGGGAGAGAAGCACAATTTACGGCTACAAATGGCCCATCTTTCCTAGAACTATTATTATGTATGCTCTGGGCAAATAACTCCTTTCCAACTCCTGTTTCTCCAACAATCAAAACGGTAGAATCGGTAGATGCAAACTTCATCCCATAGCTTATACAGTCTTTTATGGATTTGCTTTTACCTTTAATATTATGAAATTGATATGTTGCATAAAATCCCTTGCTTAATATTTTATCTCTAATCTTATGCTCGCCTTTAGTGATAGTGTTTATATCATTAAAAGTGGCTATGGCACCTATTACTTCCTTATTATCCAGCTTAATAGGTATCATATTGTAAAGAATTGTAGTATCCTTTAAATAAGCAATTTCTTGCAAATATTCTTTGCCAGTTTCTAGCGTCTTTAATAACCCTTTCAACTCCGGAAAAACATTAACTAAAGGATCTCCTATAGGCTTTCTATATCCAGGTATTAATTTAAAAGCTGTTTGATTCATTAAGGTAATGATTCCATCTTTGTCAATGGCAACGTATCCTTCCTTAGTATTATCCAATATTGCCTTTAGTTCTTCATTTTTTCTAATATTAGAAAATAAAGATTGCAATATAGCCTCCGCCTCATTATATGCATATGCTAATGCTTTTTCACTAAAGTCGATCCTAACATAGTTCATATTTAGTTCCTTAGCTATATTGGTCTGAGCTACGCCACCAACGATTACATCTATACCCTCATTCTTATACTCTAATATTCTATTTTTCATTTCTTCTTCATTATCTGCAAAAGCTTGCCTTATATTAATATTGAGCAGTGGATTTAATAAATCAAGGCCTTTTAGCAGATTATCATATCCTACAACCCCTATATTCTTTCCCATCTTACTGGCCTTAAGTAAAGCATCTATCATATCCTCAAAGGGAATAGGTATCTCAACTACCGGAATATCCAAGGTTCTTCTAATCCTCATGGCAGTTCCTCCACGAGCTAACGCAACTTTAGCCCCACTTTCAATAAGCTTATGAGGATTATTAGGATCATAAACTTGAATATCTACCTCTTTCCCTAAATTATTAAAAATCTTCTTTACCAGGGGGAAAAAATCTTCATTGTAGGCAGCATAACATATATATCCCATTATCTCATCCCTTTGATTCCCTTATTTCAACATCTTGTCTTTCAACCTTCTTGTCAATTTCATCAACCTTTTTCCCAAGCATAGTTAGTTTTTCATAAGTTCATTTATATCTATCATATAGGGCCTTATGGTTTATATCCATTTTGTTTTCAAGTTTTTTGCTTATGACTTTCTATATATCATTCTTTCATTATTTGTTTGATAGTACCTGCAAAGTTTCAATTCCTCATAGACCCCCATGTCGCTAATGCGACACCAACAGAAGATAAAAATATACTTTCGTAATATTATCTTTTATCGGCTGGCGAAGGCAGGTCGTTTCTACCTTGGTGCCTCGAGCCGACTTA
>CAZFME010000158.1:0-3802 GCA_964520055.1 uncultured Clostridia bacterium | reverse complement strand
TTCCTTAAACTGTGCATAAAAAGCAGGAGCGGTTAATGCTACTTTAAATTTATAATTCTTTAATTTTTCCAGTCCATCTGTATTGGCATATTTAGCATTGTGAGGACAGACTCTTATACATTCACCACAATCAATACATTTATTTTGCTGTATATTTGCTTTTCCGTTCCTTACTCTTATAGCCTCGGTAGGACAACCTTTAATACAATTGGTACAGCCTTTACATTTATCTATATCCAGCCTCACCGAATGATAAAAATCCAACTCCTTTTCACCCCTCCCGCACAGGTCAATCCAATGAATTTTTTTTATTTCATTTTTGTTTTATTCATACAGTCTTTACAATATCCAAAATACCAACATGATACTTTGGTTATAATAAAATCTCCAATATTGTCATTTTCGATTTGAGATAATATTGATTCCTCTTGAATAGGTACTTCAAAAATCTTTCCGCATCCCAAGCATATATAGTGATAATGAGCGTTATTGTCTTCTGCTAACAGCTCATATCTTGCAGCTTCATCCGGTAAGTTAAACTTTTGTAGGATACCTTCTTTGCAAAACAACTCTAGCGTTCGATATATTGTCGCCAACCCAATATTTGGCATTATTTTTTTGGTTTTTGAAAATATTTCCTCTGCAGTAAGGTGTTTATTAACACTATTAGTGATAACTGAAAATACGGTCTCGCGCTGAGGTGTCCACTGCAATTCCTTTTTTTTAATTTTTTTGGCAAGAGCAGATTCCACTTTTTCACCACCTTTTGCCTAGGGAATCAATTACGTCATCTCCTGCTGCTTTCATAATTTTTTATAAAGCTTTGGCGGAGACAAAGCATCACCTGCCTCCGCCAACGGGCCTATCTTCATTAGTCCCTGCCTTCTCCTTCATCCTTTTTCAGCATTATATTTAAATTGAATTTATATATCCATAAATGCTTTGAGGGGGTTAATTATGTATACAGATAAAGTTCTCGACCATTTTATGAATTCCAGAAATGTATGCATAATTCTTGATGCAGATGGCATAGGACAATACGGTGATCCTTAAATAATCATCCGGATAACTAACTGTAGTTATTTTCGCTACCTTCGCTTTGATAACTTTCTCATGTAAAATGTTTCGCCTTGATATTCAAATTTAATAAGTCTTTGTTCATCAATCAGTTTATTTATTATATACCAGTCACAATTATTTTTTTGTAACAGTCTATCAACCGCCGGTTTTTTCATTGGATGCACTGCTGTAATATTCAGTAAATCTTCTTCAATATTTCCCGTAGATGAAAATTCATTTCCTTCATAACCTATCAGGTATTCCGAATTCACACCTTTTTGCTGAAAAATTTGATATGCCATATTTACTCTGTATTCTTCCGGGGGAAGGACCTTTTTTTCTGCGGGTGGTCTTGTAGGTATAGAAATATATGCCTTATCGGGTTTTAAGTTAGACAAAAAGTCAGCTATTTTCCCCAGCTCATCCTCACTGTCGTTTATTTCTTTTACCAGCATTGTTTCCGTAGCAAGATATCCTTTATAATTTTCGGAAAAACGCATCATACCGTCAAAAATATCTTCATGGCATAGCTTCCCATGAGGTCTGTCAATTTTACGCCATATTCCATCGGTTACGGCATCTACTTTTAGAGAAACCCAATCCGCTTTTGCAAGTTCACATCTTACATCTTCTCGCCATATCAATGATGAATTAGTTATTACAGCTATTTTTATACCTAAAGGCTTTAAAGCATCAATTTCATTTCCAAGGTTTATATCCAGCGTCGGTTCACCATCAGACACAAATGTGAGATAATCTATTTTATCTCCCTTATCTTTTAGATCCTCTGTTTTTTCGGTTACCTGTCTTGCTATATCTTCTACATCATAATAAGCTTTTCTTTCTATCTGCATCTTGAGGGTTCTTCCTAATTGACAATAAGCACAGGCATAGCTACATATCTTCGGTGGAATATTGTTTATCCCAACACTTCTTCCCAATCGTCTCGATGGAACAGATCCAAATACTATCAATTGTTTTTTCCCCCTCAATTATATTTAATAACCGTATCCTTGACATCAACACCGATTTCTTTTGCTATAACAGGGCATTTAGCTATTAACATGAAAAATATATCGCTGTTTTCACTTAATCCTTCAAAGTTTCCCTGACCTTTAGAAATAACCAAATTATGTTCTTTTATCCATCCTTTTACAACATCGTCCCATCGATTTGGCCCGGTACCTTTTTGACCGTTCCCTAATTTATAAAATGCCACATTGGGAAGCTCATCTATTCCAGCCTCGTATGCATCTTCAATCATGGCATCATTGATAATCGGACCGCCTTTCACCACAAATGAAATAAGATCAAAAGGCTTATCTCTTATTGTTATCATTTCCTCAATAAATATTTTGTCAAAAACTATTTCTCCGGCATTGTCAGCAAAATACAAAAGGCTCTGAGCGGACATAATCTTTTCTGATAATATATCAAAATCATTAATAGCCGGCTTTTTATTTAATACCTCTTCTATTGTTTTTTGCAAGTCAAACTCAACTGCCGGACCATAATCTATAATATTTCCTGCTATAGCTAAATTTGCCGCAAGGTAAATCCGGTCCTTTTTTCTGACATTCTTCATCTCTATCTTTAGTTTTGTATACAAATCCATGGCTATTTTATTGCTCTTTTGTTTAATTTGTTTATACGGATCTGCTATTCCGGTTTCTTCCCGGATTAGATTGTAGACTTTATTAGCGATTTCATCGGGAGTAAGTTCCCAACTTATGTTGTATAAAAGATTCATAACCTTTTTTAGTATCTCTGATCTAAGCTTATCATCTAGATCTTTTACTGCAAATAAAACCTGTCTTTGAAAGCAGGGTATGCAGTCTAAAAATAGTTTCACTCAGTTTAGCTCCTTTCATACTTCCCTTTCACTGACCTACCATTTTATGATTATAATTATATTATAGTTATGAACATATGTCAATAATTGTAGGGATTGTTTTATAAGAATTGGAGTGTTATTATATATTTAATAGCATAATAAACATATGAACATAATTTTCTACCATACAATAAATAATAATAACTATGCTTAGGCCACTAAAAATGTGGATCTAAACATAGTATATGAGAGGTGTTTAAATGAATTTTAAAGCTACGGTTCTTTGTGAAAATTATGTAATTAGCAATGCCGGTGCTATTGCGGAGCACGGGTGGTCTGTATTTATTGAGACAAACCAGGGTAATTTCCTCTTTGACACAGGCCAAGGGAAGTCAATTATAAACAATGCACGGATTTTTAAAATTGACCTTTCTACGGTTAAAGCCATCATGCTTAGCCATCATCACTTTGATCATACCGGAGGTCTGCTTGATGTTCTGTCAGCTACAGGGCCGGTGGATGTATATGCTCATCCCGAACTTTTTAAAGAGAGTTTTTCCATACGTGAGAAACAAAAGGCAAGATATATCGGAATGCCTTTCACACGTTCGGTTCTGGAAAGTAATGGCGCGCGGTTTAAATTCAATACTACCTGGCAGGAGATTGTACCTGGATTATCTTTGACAGGGGAAATACCAAGAATATTAGATTTTGAAAAAGGTGATAAGAATCTTGTAATTCGAAAAGGTACTCAATTTGAACAGGACCTCATTATTGACGATCAGTCATTAGTTCTTGAAACCAAGAAGGGACTGTACATAATACTCGGTTGCGCGCATTCAGGCATAATAAACATCTTGGACTATGCCATTAAAAAAACCGGCCAGGACCACATTTGCGCCATTATAG
>CAZFME010000157.1:0-3807 GCA_964520055.1 uncultured Clostridia bacterium | reverse complement strand
TACGATTGGGAATAGACTATTTAAGCGTTTATAAACATTTACCATCATTTCAGAGTAAAATATGGGAGATTCACTCTGACACACCATTAACCCGTCCTTATGCAAATGGTCATACAAATCTTTATAAAATTCCAACTCAAAAAGCTTAGCTGCCGAACCCACGGGATCTGAGGAGTCGACGATAATCACATCGTACAGATGTTCATCCTGTTCTTTTACAAAGGCTGTACCATCTTCAAAGATGAAATTGACCCTAGGGTCTGACAGATTTCCCGATACTTCCTGCAGATGTTCTTTGCAGGCCTTCACTACCATTTCGTCTATTTCCACCAAGTCGATTCTATTGATATTGGGATACTTAGCTGCCTCCCGTGCGGCACCACAGTCACCGCCGCCGATGATAAGCACGTTTTTTGGGTTGGGGTGAACATTTAAAGGTATATGTGAAATCATTTCATTATATATATATCCGTCCAGAGCCGTGGTCTGTATCGCATCATCCAATACCAGCATCCGACCGAAATCATAAGAGTCCAGAATCATTATCTGTTGAATCGGGGAGCTTTCCGAATAGATAACTTCTTTTAGGCGATAGTCAATTTTAAGATTGCTTCGATCTACTTCAGTGAACCATATCTCATCACCTATTCTTTGCAAATACTTTTCCATTTTAATCATAGAAAAACCCCCTTCGCACTTTTGGTTGTAAAGTTCCTTTAAATAATAGCACGTATTATAGAATTTATCAAAAAACGCAAAATAAGGCTGTGACAGCTGAAAAAACCTCATGGCTGCATCATTTGCCAAAAAGCGTTGTTCAAAAGCCTTAAATGAGCGAAGCCACAAGTCCTTTTTTAGTTAATATTGTTAATGAGATGACAGCTATTAATATGCCCAAGGTGTAATCCAATATGGTAAAAATTGGTTTAAGCCGTACATCTGACATGCAAATACCTCCTCCAATTTTACCTGATTTGTAAAATATAATTGCATAAGTTATACTATTAAACAAGGATATTACAAATATTAAGAAAAAGCCTCTGTTCTATACAGTATATTAAAACTCGGATTAATTAGTTATGGATATCATTAAAAAATATATTGGGAGGAGATTTCTGTTGAAAGAGCTACATGTTGCCGATGTATCAAAAAAAATAATAGAGCAGCTGCCAAAAGGCGCTTTACTTACCGTAAAATCCAAGGATAAGTTAAATACCATGACTATAGGTTGGGCAACCTTGGGGCGCATATGGAATAAGCAAATTTTAACGGTTTTAGTCAGATTTTCTCGGTTCACTCATGAGCTTATTACTGATGCAGACTCATTTACGGTCAGCTTTTCTATGGATGAAAGTATCAAACAAGCCATGAGCATCTGTGGTACCAAATCCGGAAGAGATATTGACAAATTCAAGGAATGCAACCTTACTCCAGTGTATATGGACGGGGTGGAATCACCTTACATTGCAGAAGGTGATCTTCACTTCATCTGTAAAATAATATACAAAAACACCATGGAACCAGAACTGCTTTCAGAGGAGATAAAAGACCGGTGGTATAAAGACAATGACTACCACGGAATTTACTACGGAGAGGTTATAAAGGTTTTAGTGAAGGAATAGTTGTACCGGACCTTGGCGGCTATGCCAACATAAAAGTGCGGAGCTTGTGCAATCATATTTACCGTGTCTACAGTAAAGGGGCTTGCGGCTATGGGTTCTTCCCAGTGCCTGCAAGCCCCTGCGTTTAAACTCTGTCCTTTTGCATTTTTCTGCTGTCAAGCTCGTTGTGTATTCCCGTGCAATGGGTTTTTATAGGACATTTTGTGCAAAGAGGTTTATTCTTTTTGCAATAATCCTTTCCCAACCGGACGATAAGTGCATGATATTCATTAAAAAGCTTTACATCAGTAGGCAGATGCTGCATAAAAAAATCCTGCATTTCCTGATATTTAACATTATCCGGCAATAATCCCAGGCGGGTGAAAATCCTCCGGGTATAAGCATCCACTACGAAGATGGGCTTCCGGGCTGCATATAAGATGATGGAATCTGCGGTTTCAGGCCCTATACCCTTGATACTGAGCAGTTCCTTGCGCATTTGGTAAATGTCCTTTTCAAATAGTCCATATATATTACCATTATATTTTAGCTGGAGATGCTTACAAAGATTTTTCAGTTTAATGGCCTTTTGATTAAAATACATAGTAGATTTTATAAGTCCTGCCAGCTTATTATTTTCCACCGATAAAATAGCCTTTACCGATAAAAGGTCTTCCGATTTTAAATTTGATATGGCTTTCCCTACGTTTTTCCATGAAACACTCTGAGTTAAAATAGCACCCACCATAACTTCAAAGTCATCTTCAGCAGGCCACCAGTGCTGGGGACCAAAGGCTTGATACATTTTTTCGTATATTGCCATGAGAGTATTTTTTGGCAAAACATGTACCTCCTATTTTAAAACGTTAAGACTATACCACCGGTACCTGCATAAGTACCAACAGTGGGACCTATAGGATAAACCAGGACTTCTCGGGGATTGTATCGCCTTATGAGCTCGGTCTTTAAAAATTCCGCATCCTCAAGATTATCTGTGTGAGTCAAACAAAAGATTGTATCGGAAAAATCACTGTTTCTTTCTCCGATAATGGATAAAAGGCGTTCTAAAGCTCTTTTATCACCTCGAATCTTTTCCAATGGCACCACTTGACCCTTTATCCCTTCACAAATCAGTTTAATATTCATTACCTTAGCTAGAGTGCCTTGAAACTTAGTTATGCGGCCGCCTTTTACGATGTTTTCCATGTTTTTAAGATATATGAATATGGTCATATCATTGTCTCTATAATTGGTCAAATCAGCAACTATCTCATCCATTGAATGACCCGAATCCCTAAGCTCAACTGCTCTCATAATTTGCAGGGCATGACCAGGTGAAGCCGCAAGAGAATCAAAAACAGTAACGGGAATGGAAGTCATTTTTTTAGCTAAATTTGCCGATTGAAAAGTTCCGCTAAGATTTGATGAAATAGTTATGCATAAAATCTCATCTCCAGGAGATGCTAGTTCTTCAAAAACCTTCAGAAATGATGCAGGGGAAGGTTGGGCTGTTTGAGGCAGTGTACTTGAAGCAGCCATTTTCTTGTAAAATTCCTTGGGAGTGATATCTATCCTTTCTCTATACTCCTTGTCATCCTGAAACCTAATGGTTAAAGGGACAAAAGGGATATGGTGATTTTTGAGAAAGTCATCGAGTAAATCGCAGGAACTGTCGGTAACAATATGTATCAATGCACTTCCTCCTTTAAATTTGCAGCTCAAATTAAATATTAATAGTAAAGGTTCAATTTATGTGCAATACTGTCGAAGACTTTTCCGGCTGTATTATGAATTACTACTTCGGCTCGGTCATCAAGGGGAGTAGATTCTCGATTAATGATGATCAATTTTTTACAATATAGCGGAAGCTCGGCCACCGGGTACACCTGAAGACTGCTTCCAACGACTATCAAAAGATCGCACTTTTTTACCTGCTCTAAAGCCCTATAAAAATCACTGCACATGGGGTCACCAAATAAGACTACATCAGGGCGTATAAGGCCACCACAAGTGCACCGAGGGGGATTTATACCCTCAGAAAATTGCACAACCAGCTCTTTAAAATTGTATTCTTTGGCACAATTTATGCAGTGGGCTGTGCGCAGATGGCCGTGAACCTCAAAAAGGTTTTTTGAGCCTGCCTTGTAGTGTAGATTATCTATGTTTTGAGTGATTACCCCATGAAGATAGCCAGCCTTTTCCATGG
>CAZFME010000156.1:539-3961 GCA_964520055.1 uncultured Clostridia bacterium | reverse complement strand
TCGGTAAAAAATCCTTGGAAGAAGTGGAAAATAAACTTAGCACTTTCGATCTTACATTAAAACAACCGGAGGATTAGTGAGGAGGCGACAAGATGAGGAAACTGGGCAGGTCAAGTGGACATAGAAAGATGATGCTCAAGAACTTGACTACGGATCTTTTGAAATACGGCAGAATAGAAACTACGGAAGCTCGAGCAAAAGAAGTTCGTAGCATAGCTGAAAAGATGATAACACTGGCCAAAAAAAACGATCTGGCTGCAAGAAGGTTGGTCTTGGCCGAGTTGCTGGATGAGACCACCGTGAAAAATTTATTTGAAAAAATAGCACCAAAATATCAGGATCGAAACGGCGGTTACGTCCGCATTACGAAAATAGATCAACGTCAGGGCGATGCCGCACCCAAAGCAGTTTTGGAATTGGTGTAAGCATTAGGATAACTATGTAAAGGGGGCGGTGCAAATAGCCGCCGAAATAGTTGCGCTGGATGTGCATTATCAGTACGCTGCCAGCAGTGATCTGGCACTTAAAAATATAAACTTAAAAATTAAACCCGGAGAATTTGTAGCGATTATAGGACCTAACGGTTCCGGAAAATCCACACTGGCTAAACTTTTCAATGGCATTTTTTTACCGACAAAGGGTGATGTCTGCGTCGACGGATTTAACACTAAAAATAGAAATGATATCTGGGAAATAAGGCGAAAAGCCGGGATGGTATTTCAAAATCCCGACAATCAGATAGTAGCTACTATTGTTGAAGAAGATGTAGCCTTTGGGCCGGAAAACCTGGGAATTCCTCCGCAGGAAATACGACATCGTATTAAAGAGGCTCTTAAGACTGTTGAACTTACCGATTATGCCGACAAGGCTCCCCACCTTTTATCCGGGGGCCAAAAGCAGCGGGTGGCTATAGCGGGGATATTGGCAATGAAACCGGATTGTATCATCCTCGATGAGCCTACCGCTATGCTGGATCCGGTGGGCAGAAAAGAGGTTATATCAACTGTCAGGAAACTTAACAAGGATGAAGGTAAAACCGTTGTTTTAATCACCCACTTTATGGAAGAGGCAGTTTGTGCCGATAGAGTGTTGGTCATGGAAAAGGGTAAGATAGTTATGGAGGGAAGGCCCAGTGAGATATTCAGCCAGGTGGAAAAGTTAAAAAAACTCGGTCTTGATGTGCCTCAAGTTACTGAACTGGCTTACCAACTGGCAAAGGATAATGTGCCTGTGAAGCGCGATACATTAACAGTTGGAGAAATGGTGGATTGTCTATGTCAATTGATGTAAAAAATGTAACGCATGTATATATGCAAAGTACTCCTTTTGAGTCCATTGCAATCAAAGATATAAATTGGACCGTAAAGGACGGAGAGTTTTGGGGCCTAATAGGTCATACGGGTTCAGGCAAATCCACTCTTATTCAACATATGAACGGGCTTTTAAAACCTACATCGGGTGAGATTTTTATTAATGGTAAGAACATCCACAGTAAAGGCGTTAGCCTCAAATCCATCAGGCAAAAAGTGGGTTTGGTTTTTCAGTACCCTGAGCATCAACTGTTTGAAGAAACCGTTGAGCAGGATGTGGCCTTTGGCCCTAAAAATATAGGGCTTACTGAAGAGGAAATTACCCAAAGGGTTAAGGAAGCTTTGGAGCTTGTAGGTCTTTCTCATGAAGATGTTAAAGACAAATCCCCTTTTGAACTAAGTGGCGGACAAATGCGTAGAGTTGCCATAGCTGGGGTTTTGGCGATGAAACCTGAGATACTGATTTTGGATGAACCTACGGCGGGCCTTGATCCTCGCGGCCGAGACGAGATTCTGGAAGAAATTGTGGCCCTGAAGCAAAAACAGAAATTAACAGTAATTTTAGTTTCGCACAGTATGGAAGATGTAGCGAAACTAGTCGATAAGCTGGCAGTGATGTATCAGGGTCGGATAGTTTCCCAGGGTACGTCCCGGGAGATTTTCCAAGATTATAAGGGCCTTGTAGAGAAGGGCTTAGGTATACCTCAAATAACCGAACTGATGATAAGATTAAAAGCAAAGGGCAAAAATGTATCGTCTGATATTTTGACAGTGGATGAAGCCAGAGCGGAAATTATAAAAGCAATAAGGAGGAAGGGCCTTGCGTGAGATAACAATAGGGCAGTATATTCCCGGAAATTCCATAGTCCACCGCTTGGACCCCAGAACCAAGATTATAATTACTCTGGCCTACATGATACTTTTATTTGCCCTGAACAATTTTTACGGGTATGTCTTTCCGGTAGGTTTTATAGTGCTGGCCACTTTACTGTCAGGCATTTCGGTGCGCTATTTGTTAAAAGGGCTAAAACCTCTGGTGTTCATAATCACCCTTACCTTTGTATTAAACTCCTTTATGATAAAAGGCCGGGTGATTTATGAAATAGGTCCTTTTGATATAACCTATGAAGGTTTGTCACAAGGAGCTTTCATGGCTATACGCCTTATTTTGCTGATTACGGGCACATCCCTTTTAACACTGAGCACATCACCGATTTCGCTAACCGACGGTATTGAAAGGCTACTCTCACCCTTTAAAAAAATTGGGGTACCTGCTCATGAATTGGCAATGATGATGACCATAGCTTTGAGATTTATTCCTACACTGTTGGAAGAAACTGATAAGATTATGAAGGCTCAGATGGCCAGGGGAGCGGATTTTGAGAGCGGCAACCTGATAAACCGGGCTAAGAATTTAGTTCCTTTACTGGTGCCTTTATTTATCAGTGCCTTTCGTCGAGCCGATGATTTGGCAATGGCCATGGAAGCGCGCTGCTACCGAGGGGGAGAAAACAGGACCCGTATGAAAGAATTAAAAATGACATTCCTTGACATGGCAACCTTTGCGGTTTTCATATTGTTTGCCATAGGTGGCATTGCCAGCCGTTTTATGTAGCAGGTGTGATTATATGAATGTGAAGATACTGTTTGAATATGATGGGACAGCTTACAGCGGCTGGCAGAGGCAAAAAAATGCCACATCCATTCAGGAAGCTCTGGAGACGGCAATTGGTTTCATTACCGGCGAGAAAGTAAATGTAATCGGTTCTGGGCGGACCGATGCAGGGGTTCACGCTTTGGGTCAAGTGGCTAACTTTAAAACAAATACCCGGATTCCTATCGAAAAATTGCCTTATGCAATCAACAGCAAACTACCGAAAGACATAGTGGTAAAACATGCACAGGTGGTGCCGGAAGATTTTCATGCCAGGTTTTGGGCAAAAGCTAAGATTTACACTTATACCATTTACAATGCTAAGTTCCCTTCACCGTTGCTAAGAAAGTACAGTTATTTCTTCCCTAAACCATTGGATGTGAAGGCAATGGAAGAGGCAGCCGGTATGCTGACAGGCACTCATGATTTTGCATCATTTATGGCATCGGGAAGCCCGG
>CAZFME010000156.1:0-503 GCA_964520055.1 uncultured Clostridia bacterium | reverse complement strand
TCAGCGGTGCGTCGTATCGACAGACTGGAAGTTTTAAAAAGCGGTGATGTAATAAAATTGGAAATGCAGGCAAATGGATTTTTATACAATATGGCTAGGATAATTGCCGGAACTTTATTAGATGTAGGTATTAACAAAAAAAAGGCCGATGAGATGGTTTCTATTCTCAAATTAAAAGACAGGTCCCTGGCGGGAAGAACTCTTCCACCTCAAGGGTTATGCCTTGTAAAGGTTATTTATCACTGAACTAACCCGTCCTAAGACCCCGTCTCTAAAGACGGCGGATGTTAAAGGGCGGCTAAATCCAGTATGGACTCGACTAAAAATTTAGAGTGGTAAAGCCCATCTAAATGAAGTCTCGTTCCATAACATGCTTGACACGAAAAATCGCCTATTGTACAATAACCTTACGGTTAAAAAGGAGGGAAAAGGATGAGCACGTTCATGGCAAAGAAAGAGGAAGTTAAACGGGATTGGTATGTAATAGATGCTACAGGTAAACC
>CAZFME010000155.1:0-3979 GCA_964520055.1 uncultured Clostridia bacterium | reverse complement strand
TTCCCATTAAACAGAGTGTGGTTCCAATCACTAACAAAAATGCCAGAACCATAGGTGTGCTAATAATGGAGCAAGATATTACCGAACAGGTTTCACAGGAAAAAAAAGTGAAGGATTTGATGGAAACCGCCGAGCAACTTTCGGAGACCCTTTTTAAGGTAACTTTTTCTGAAGGTAAAATATCGAATATCCTTCCCGATGGATTGCTTATTCTTGATAAAAACGGGGAAATTACTTATTACAACATTGCAGCCCGGGATGTATTTAATAGGATAGGTTTTCGAGGAAAAGAGATTAAAAGCAAGAAAATAGTTGACATACTTCCTGAGCTGGATTTTAGATACGATGTATTAGCGGAACAAATGTATATAGAATCTCAAATAGGAGGATTGAACCTGGCCTTTACCTCTGTTCCCTTGAAAAGCTTTGACGAGACAGCGGCCGGAGCTTTGATGTTAATTCGGGATATTACGGAAATCCGTGTCAAAGAAAAAGAATTGATGCTCCAATCAGTGGTTATTAAGGAAATTCACCACAGGATAAAGAACAATTTGCAGACAGTTGCCAGCCTCCTTCGTCTTCAGGCCCGAAGAGTGGATTCAGAACAGACCAAGAAAGCCCTCCATGACAGCATAAGCCGGATATTAAGCATCGCCGTGGTTCATGAAGTTCTTTCAAAAGAGGGCATGGACATGGTGGATGTGAGAAGTGTCTTGACTCAGATGATAGATATGATAATCCACAACATGGTGGACCGTGACAGGCATATAGTAATCAACCTTACCTGTGACTCTTTTACGCTCTTTTCCCGGCAAGCCACTTCACTGATACTGATTATCAATGAATTGGTGCACAATGCTCTTGAGCATGCTTTTGTCAGAAGAGACCGCGGAATCATTAATATTGAGGTGAAACAGGAAGACTATGAAATACTGTTGGTAGTTGCAGACAACGGTATAGGATTTAATGAAGAAGATCTGAATAAATCCAACAGTTTGGGACTGAATATCATTAGAACACTAGTGGAAGAAGACCTAAAAGGAATTATTAATATAATTGGACAGCGTGGGACCAAAGTGGAAGTCAAATTTCCCTTCTTTCTAGTAGAGGAGGTGTTCTATGCGGATTATGGTGGTGGATGATGAGCCCATTATAAGAATGGATTTGATAGAAATCTTGCTTGAAAATAATTGTACTGTGGTAGCCGAAGCTTTGGACGGCGAAACGGCCGTAAATCTAGCTCGATCCATTGTGCCAGATGCAACCCTTATGGATATAAAGATGCCCGGTAATATTGATGGTATGGAAGCAGCCAAAATTCTCATTGAAGAGGAGATATGTCCGGTGGTTCTCCTAACAGCTTATAATCAGAAAGAACTCATTGAAGAATCAACTATCATAGGTGTCTACGGGTACCTTGTAAAACCCATAAAGGAAAGTGAAGTCTACCCTGCATTAAAAGTTGCCGTAGCAAAATGGTTAGGCATACAGAAACTTAAGGTAGAAAATGCCGACCTAAAGGATAAACTGGAAAAAAGAAAAGTCATCGACATAGCCAAGGGAATCCTTATGGATAAATATGAAATGAAGGAAAGGGAAGCTTATCGTAGAATTCAGAGGCTTAGCATGGAAAAACGCTTGGATATGATTGAAATCGCCAAAAGCATTATATTGAGCAATGAATTTGCAAGCTTATAACACCGGAAAGACAAAGGAGTCTTTCTTCGGGCAAAGAAGCCCTGCCGTGTGTATGATTTTACTCATACATATGTGCAGGGCTTTTTGTATCCTTGCGGCGCTTTCCAATATTTCTACCAAGTTTGCTTTATGAAGAAAGAGAAGGTGAAACATATGAGCAAAATCGAGGAAATATTCAGTGTGGGTATTGATATTGGCACCACCACTACTTCCGTAGTTGTAAGCAAATTAAAAATAAAAAATGTGGCATCCGGCTTTGTAGTGCCTAAGATAGAGATCATAGATAAGACCGTTATCTATCGTAGTGATGTCTATTTTACGCCACTCTCCGATGAAGCGACCATTGATTTCAATGGTATTGAAAAAATAGTGAGGGACGAATATAAAACAGCGCAAATTAATACAGAGGAAATAAAAACCGGAGCTGTCATAATTACCGGTGATACTGCCCGAAAGGAAAATGCCGAGAGTGTTTTAAAGGCTATTTCCCGTATGGCGGGTTCCTTTGTGGTGGCTACGGCAGGTCCCCACCTCGAAGCATATATTGCAGGATTAGGTTCCGGGGCGGCGGCCTATTCAGCTCAAAAACACGTTATAGTGGCCAATGCCGATGTAGGAGGTGGTACTACCAATATTTCCATTTTTAACGACGGCAAGCTTATCACTACCCTATGTGCCGATATAGGAGGAAGACTAATTCGATTTGAGCCCAGGACTTGCCATGTTCAAGGTTTTATTTGGGGAGGGGAAGTCACAGCCCGCCACTTGGGTATTTCTCTTGAAAGGAGTAAAACTCTTGCGCTTCGGGAGATTAGCAAAATTGGGAACATATTGGCGGAAAGCTTAGTTTCAATTTTAAGAGGAACACCCAATGACCTGGCAAAAAAACTGGCTTTGGGTGAAACGGTAGAAAATATTAAGCCTGAGTATGTAATGTATTCCGGTGGAGTCGGTAGGCTTGTTTACGAAGAAGACAATGCCGTTGATGAAAAGACCATGACACGGTTCGGAGACTTGGGACCGGCTCTGGCCTTAGGTTTAAAAAAGGCTATCAGAGATGAGCCTATAAAACTGTTAAAACCCGATGAAACCATATATGCAACGGTCATCGGTGCCGGAGTGCATACTACTGAACTCAGCGGTTCGACCATATACGTTTCAAACCCGGAAGTGTTGCCTTTTAGGGACCTGCCCGCAATTTATCTGACAGAAACCGAGGATTTCACCCATATAACTTCTGAAATAGTGGCAAAGGCAGAAAAGTTTTCCGGTCAGGATACCCGAATATTACCGGCGATTGTTATACCCAAAACCTTCGGCAATTCCTTTTATAAGATAAAGGGCTTAGCTTCCGCTATTGCGGCGGCTGCCAGAAAGGTCACTCAAAAAGGCCCCTTGGTAATCATTTGTGAAGATGACATAGGAAAAGCCTTCGGCAATCTTCTTAAAAACGCCTTAAACAAGCCCAGACCTGTTATTTCCATAGATCAACTTACCATGAAGGAGGGAGATTATATTGACATAGGCAGACCGCTTTATGATGGTGGAGTCGTTCCTGTAGTAATTAAAACATTGGTATTTTCCAACAGTTAAAAAAGGGGGTAGGTGGAATATGATTCTCAAAACCCGTATAAGGGGAAATGTTTACAAATTTAAGGATGTAAAAGAAGTGCTGGCCAAAGCCAATGATGAAAGATCCGGTGACATTCTGGCCGGAGTAGCAGCCGAGTCCGATGAGGAGAGGGTTGCGGCAAAGCAGGTGTTGGCCAATATGTGCCTGGAAGATCTGAGGAATAATCCGGTGGTTCCTTATGAGGAAGATGAAGTTACCAGAGTAATTCAGGACCAGGTCAATGAGTCGGCCTACAAGCAAATAAAAAGTTGGACTGTAGCGGAATTAAAAGAATATATCTTTGCCAATGAGACCACATTGGATGATTTCGACTGGGTCAGCCAGGGCCTGACCAGTGAAATGATTGCAGGTGTGGCTAAGCTCTGCTCAAATATGGACCTGGTGGCAGGTGCCGCCAAGATTAGGAGAGTGGCTCATGCCAATACCACAGTGGGATTGCCCGGAACATTGGCTGCCAGACTACAGCCAAACCATCCCACCGACGATATTGACGCCATTATAGCAGAAACTTATGAAGGTCTCAGCTATGGTGTTGGAGATGCAGTTCTTGGCATCAATCCTGTGATCGATGATCCGGAAAATGTAGGGAAACTCTTAAATACACTTTATGACATTATTGTCAAGTGGGATATTCCCACTCAGCATTCG
>CAZFME010000154.1:0-4018 GCA_964520055.1 uncultured Clostridia bacterium | reverse complement strand
TCATAGGTAGTCTAAAATCTTTCATCGGTATATGGAATTTTCTCCGTCAAAAATAGTTTCAATTCCTCATAGGTAGTCTAAAATCCCATTAAAATGGCTTGAAATAAGCATTCTTTATTTTTGAAAGTCTATTTTTGAAATAATCTCTCTTTTATATATTATACCATATACTCTTTATAATACAAGGCTTTGGAATGATCTTTCGACCAAAGAAAGTTGTCGTCGACCTCCCGGGGTTTTTGCACTACTGGAGGTCGACGACAACTTTTCTAGATGCTTCTTTTAAATGAACATATCTCTTTTCCCTTTTTCGAGACCTAATATTTGCCTTTCAGAATATCTGGTTGAGCGAAGTATGTAGAATATTACTGAATCTTTATCGTCATGAATTATCTCTTTTAGCTCCAATTTTAATCTTTTCAAATTTGCCTTAGAAATTTCTCCTTCAAATACTGAGTTTTGAACCCAGTTAAGATATTTCCTACAAGTTTTTAGTGCCTTAGCAACCCGCTTTTCTCCCACATCGTAAACTAAAATAACAAACATTTTTTCTCATCCTAATACATTATCATCATGTTACCATCTAGCTATAAACGCATCGTATCTTTCTTCTCCCATAAGATGTTTCTGTAATTTGTAAAGTTCCATCCGTATTAGACGGCGGTAAGATACATTTCTGCCCAATTTCCTATGTTTTATCGTTGCTCTGAGCTTAGTTTCAAACTCCTGTATGAAATCCTTTTTAGCTTTTTCCTTCATAAGCAGTCCATCGGTGGTCTTCTCGAAATCATCAGCTTTGATAATATTTCTCCCTAGTAAAGTAAATATTACTCTATCTACTATTATTGGCTTGAATATTTCGGATATATCTAAGTTCAAAGTGAATCTGCGAAAGTTCGTAGCATGTAAAAAACCTATTCTGGGATCAAGGTGTGTTTTATAGATTTCACTTAAACACGTGGTGTACATTAACGAATTTCCTAGGCTTATCATTGTATTAAGATTATTCCTGGGTGGTCTTCGTGTCCTTTCTACAAATTCAAATTCCGGCTTTTGTATAATTTCATCGAAAGCTTCGTAATAATATTCTCGAGTATTTCCTTCGATAGCCATTAATTCATCTATCTCTAAACATTCTTCAATTCGTTTTTCCAAATTTTTTATTTTATCTTCTATAGTTTGTAAGTCTTTACCACGATTTATATAGTATCTTACCGTCTGTTGTATATTTTTTGATGCTCCAAAAACAAATTCCTTGGCTAATTCTAGTCTTTTTTCGTTTTCTAAATAGTGCTCAGCTTGTCGTAAAATCATATATCCAGAATTTAGATGCTCTCTTGGATAGTAAGTTCCTGCATAGTAGCCGTAGTAATTATAAAAATGCAGAATTATTTCTGATGCAGTTGCGAATTCTAAAAACCTTTTATTTATATCTACTTCTCCAAAAATATGTATTTCACTTGTGTTGTTTACTGGGATGTACCTTTTGCCGTCTTCATTTTCAAAAAATAAGGTATTATCTTTTCTCTTCAATTCTCCACTGGAAAATATGTATATCGGTCTTTTCAATTATAACCCTCCTCACTTTAAGCAAAACAAAATTCTGAGTAAGCACAAGTGCTACAAAATGTCTTTTTTACAGCTTTGGGAGGATGTTCTTGATAAACTATTTTTAGGATTTCTACTTCTATATTTTCTAATCTTTTTATGGATTCATCGTTTAATTCGACATCTATTGTTTTTCTCTCTTCCGGGAAAAAAAGCCTTCCTTTAGCATCTATTCCTCGTTGCCCTAAAATATTTAAATAATGTAGCAATTGCATAGTAGCGGCTTCTTTATATTTACTACTTTTTTTAACTTCGCCAACTATTATTTGCCCATCTTCCTTTCTTATTAAATCCGCCTTGATATTGCCGACTTCTATCTCCTTTTTATCTCTTTTATAGGTACTTTCACTTATGATCCGCCCAAGTTCCAAAAGCTCATGTTCCTGGTCCGCTTCTATGCCATGGGATAGAAGCCAAACCTCCCTTTTGCATACACAATAATACCAAATCAATGTTCCAGTCACACTTATTTCACTTCTAGATATCATTATCACCTTCTTTAGCCTACATCATGGTAATAAGATTTTCTAAGTTCCTGTTAAATCCTGTATCCTCATGGTAATAATCTACCAAATTCCCATAGGGAAGTAATAGTATTGAAGAGTTTTCTGTTGGTCTAATAAATTCCTTTGCGAATTTTTCCGGAACTGATATTATGTAGCTTCTAAACTCTCTTTTTATCATCAAATAGTTTTCCTGCCGCTTTTTAAAATCTTTTTCATATAAAACCTTTTCTTTGTATCTTTCCCACACACCTATTGAATCCATATCAGCTTGTACAAAAACATCTACATAATTATTATCTTGAATAAGTCTAAAATCTGAAACAGCATCATACATCCCTAAATCATCATAAAATCTAAAATCACAAATAGCATTTAAGATTTTATCAGATTCATCGGATTCTTCTTGTATTCCCTTCATTACTTTAACTGAATCAAAATAATCTGTTATTAGTCGATAAAATTCCCTTTCTTGTAACACGTCTTTTTTAAGTAGATTTGCCGAAGCTTTACAGCTAATGGAACCATAAATTTTGCTGGAATAATGTATTTCATCTCTTAGATTAAATACATAAACTTCGCCGCTTTTATTACTGCCCCATTCTCTATTACATCTACCGGCAACCTGAACGATTGAGTCAACAGGGCCAAGGTCTCTTAAGACTATATCCAAATCTATATCGACACCAGCCTCAACTACCTGAGTTGCCACTACTACCACTTTTTCATTGTTTTTTAGGCAATCTTTAATTGTATCAATTCTTTTCTTACGTTCCTTCGGAATTATATTTGTTGATAAATAAAACGTTTTAACTCCTCGACCCTCCAGCATGTCTTTTATTTTTTGATAAAATTCTAAAGAGCTCTTTATGGTATTTAAAACTATTAGATATGACTTTTCTTGTTCATACATCTCATAGAATTTTTGCGCAAGTTGTTCAACACCTATTTCTTGTAAATTGGGTCTTAATGTCACTCTGTTAAACTTTTCAAAATACTCCCAGTTATTTTCCAATAATTCAATTGACTCATTTTCCACGAAAATTAATGGCTTCGTCGCTGTAAGTAAAATAATATAACAATTCAATTCCTTTGTTAGATTTTTAAGCATCGTATTTACAAGGGGCCAGTACTCCATAGGGATATTTTGGACCTCATCAAGTAAGATGATTGAAGTTGCAATGTTGTGATACTTTTTGAGAAACCGGTTTTTATAACCGATAATTGTATAAAAAAGTTGAATGAAGGTTGTAACTATTACTTCAGAATCCCAACTTTCAACGAGAAGCAGCGATTCGTCTAAGGGCCTTGTCTCATCTTCAGTTCGATATCTTATATCAGCTAAATGGTGATGTTTTATCATATATGCATTTCTGTTTTTTTGAAAATCTTTAATACTGCTTAATATATCTTCAATTACATCAAAGTTTTGATCAATTATGCTGGTAAAAGGTAGGGAGTATATAATCCTAGGCTCAATATTATTTTGTTTTAATCTTTCTCTTAGTTTTAATGCCGCTGCAAATGAGGTGATTGTTTTTCCCGTTCCCGTTGGAGCAGTTAGGGTGAATATTCGGCTATCTAAAGATACTTTAGAAATTTTTTCAATTACCCTATTGTATATATTATTTCTAATGCCGTCCATTCCCTGCTTTTCGTCTATATCAAATTTTTCTTCCCGATACCTGTCCACTAAATCTTCCGGTATATGTTTCCTTTTGACTTTTCTTACTTTGGCTGCATCTCGTTTATCATTATCTATTAAGCAGGAGTAGATGAAAAGTAATAGTGTATTTACCTTTAATTTCAAATCATTATCTTCTTTTTGTAGGTTGTATTTTTGTCTATGTAATTTTTTCAGTATACAAATCCAATTTTCTTTAAAATCCACTAAATTGACATCCCCA
>CAZFME010000153.1:0-4063 GCA_964520055.1 uncultured Clostridia bacterium | reverse complement strand
GCGGTGGCGGTGCATTCTAAAAATAAAGAGAGGATGGTATAAATGCCAACTTTAATTATTTTAGGTTTATTGGTACTTATTGGGTTTTATGTCGTGTCTGCATATAATGGGCTGGTTATATTGAGAAACCGAGTGAAGAACGCCTGGGCTCAAATAGATGTACAGCTGAAAAACCGGGCTGATCTTATCCCTAACTTGGTGGAGACGGTAAAAGGGTATGCCTCCCATGAAAAGACCACTTTTGAGAATGTGGTCAATGCCAGAAACAGGGCTGTAAATGCCAAAACTACGGAAGAGGCCATCGAAGGAAACAACATGCTTACTGAGGCTTTAAACAGGCTTATGGTTGTAGTAGAGGCTTATCCTGAACTTAAGGCAAACTCCAACTTCATCAGTCTTCAAGCGGATCTTAAGGATGTGGAGGAAAAAATAAGGTATTCAAGGCAGTTTTACAATGACACCGTCTTAAAATACAACAACGGTATTCAGGTGTTTCCCAAGAATATTCTTGCAGGGATGTTTCACTTCCGAGAGGAACCCTTTTTCAAAGTAAGTGAGGGCGATAAAGAAGTTCCTAAAGTTAAATTTTAATTGGATAAATCAAAAGCTCCATCGAGTGGGTCCGAGCCCGCATTTGATGGAGCTTTTTGTTACTTATATCAAAGCTTCATACTCATCCAATAATTTTTCGAATACATTCAAAGCTTCCTCTATTGGCTTTGGCCTGGTCAGGTCAACACCAACTTTCTTTAACAGCTCCAACGGGTAATCCGAACTTCCGTTTGATAAGAATTCCTTATAATTCTCTACAGCAGGCATTCCATTTTCCAGTATATTCTTGGATATGGCAATGGCGGCTGAAAATCCGGTAGCATACTTATATACGTAAAAACTGCTATAAAAATGTGGTATCCTTGCCCACTCATAATCTATAAGGGGATCTATGTGGATATCCGTACCAAAATACATTTCATTGAGCTCATGGTAAATTATTTGAAGCACTTCTGCATTAAGAGGCTCTCCCCTCTCGGCCTTTTCATGAATGATTTTTTCAAATTCGGCAAACATGGTCTGACGGTAAACGGTGCCTTTAAACTGCTCCATAAAGTGATTTAATAAAAACATTTTTTCTTCCTTTTTCTCCGCTTTTTCCAGTAAATAATTTATCAATATTGCTTCATTGCATGTTGAAGCCACTTCTGCTACAAATATGGTATATTGGGCATAAACATAGGGTTGTTTTTCAAAGGAATAATGTGTATGTATAGCATGACCCATCTCATGAGCTATTGTAAATACATCGTTAAGCTTGCCTTGAAAATTAAGCAAAACATAAGGATGAGTGCCGCAAGTCCCCCAGGAATATGCCCCTCCTGTTTTACCCCGGTTTTCATATACATCTATCCACCCGGAATTAAATCCTTCCTTAAGGATTCCGATGTACTCATCTCCCATGGGGGCAAGACCTTCTATAACCATTTGTTTAGCTTCTTCATAATCTATACTTTTATCGTAACCTTTGACCAGTGGTACATATAGATCATACATATGCATTTCATCAAGACCTAAAGCCTTTTTCCTAAGCCTGACATATCTGTGCATTAAATCCAATCGTTGATGAACGGTATTGATTAAATTATCATAGACCTCAGTAGAAACATTATCGGAAAAAAGTGATGCCTCCAGTGAAGAACCGAATTTTCTCTGATTTTTAACAAAGATATTTGTCTTAACATTAGCGGCCGTTGTAGCACTTAAGGTATTTATCATTCCCTTATATGTATTGTGAAATGCTTCAAAGGCCGACTTTCTGACCTCCCGGTTTTCACTCTCCATGAATTTTATATAGCGGCCTTTAGTGAGTTCCACTTCTTTTCCGTTCTCATCTTTTATCAAAGGGAATCTAATATCAGCATGGTCCAGCATTTTGAAAATATCCCCGGGTGCCTGGGCTATCTCTCCCATTTCAGCAAGCATCTTTTCTCTGTCGGCATCGAGAATATGTTCCTTCATGCGCAATAAGTTGGTAAGATAATGTTCATATAGTTTAAGATCTTCATTTTGCTCCATAAAGCCCAACAATTCTTCTTTGGAAAGTGACAGTATTTCAGGTTCAATGAACGAAATACTGCTTGAAACTTCCACCAAAAGGCTCATAGCTCTGTCAGCCAATGCCTGATACTTTGCCCGGGAATTGTCTTCATCTCTGCGCATCCTTGCATATGTAAAAAGCTTGTCAATTTTTCTTGCCACTTCATCTTTCAGCTTCAATACACCTAAAAGATTTTCCGCTGTATTGATTTTTCCGTGATATTCATCAAACTGACTTAGTTGTTTTTTTACTTCGTCATAATCTTTTTCCCAAAGTTCTTCATTTTGATATATGTCTTCCAGCTTCCATTTGTAAACATCTTGAATTTCTTCCCTTGAAGGTAAATTAGTCATAGTTCCCACCCTTTCCTAAACTTCAATAAGCCAATCGGGAATTGCTTGAGTTTGGCCTTATTATTTTACTTTTTATACCATTGATTATATCATACCGGCATCTTAAAACAAAAACCGTGAAAAAGAGTAAAAAAAAGAAGCTAATTGTTTAGCTTCAATATTTTTATAACGTAGTTGTTATTTTTTGATTACTTCCGCAATTAAATTACCATTGCTGTCAAAAGAAAACTTCAATTGCTTCGTTGCGGTTTTGCCGTTGGTAAAATGCACTGTGATGGTGATATCATCTGAAGGCAAATCCGCAAAATCAATGGGCTTATCTTCGGATACGATATCAAGTGCATACCATGGGGACCAGTGGGCATCAAAGGATTTTATGCCGCGCTCTTCATAAAAGGTTGCGGTAATCTCTTTTCCACGCTGTATAAAGGGATATCCGTTCTCGAATTTATGGGATATTTCAACTCGCCATATACCTTTTGTCATTTGTTCACTGTTTTGGCCGAACTGTACTTGATAGTCTGATATATCGGTGCTTTTATCTTGAAAGTACTCCTTTTTTATATCATCAAAGTAGCCTTCATTCCACAACCGCTCAAAAGTAGCGTCCATATCATTGCCGGGAGGGATGATTTTTACGGGAACGGTGAAATCGCAGACTTTGATTTTGCCTTCATCTTCCATTTGCTTTTTCATTACCGAGTCATAATAACTAAATTCTCCCATCTTACAAGCATATGTCACTGATGAAATGCCTTCACCCTCTATTGAAATGCTTCCATGCTCAAAACCCGAATCATAGCCGCACACCGTCTTGCCGTGTTTATCGATATAAGACTGTTTTTCACCCCGTGATATTTCTCCGAAGGGCAGCACCACACTGGAACTCTCGTCGATATATACCTTATCATCGCTATTATCATCGGCAAAAGCCACCATGGCAAAGGACGGCTCATGAAAGCTTCGAGTCATCAAACTTCCACCCATTAAAAGGCATACTACCACTGCCGCTGCAATCAGATGTTTTCCGATTCTTGGGTATTTTTTTGAGGCATGACTCTTCAGCTTTTCTGAAAGATTGTCAATAACATCAGGGTCTGGTGTAATGGAATCAAAATCCTCCTTATACATTTTTCTAAACATAATCATACTCTCCTTTCAATTTTTGTTTTAGAAGCTCTCTGGCACGGTAGAGCTGGGTTTTTACTGTGGACTCCTTTCGGCTGAGTATTTCACTAATTTCTGCTACAGAATAATCCTCGTAATAATATAAATGCACCACCATGCGGTATTTTTCCGGTAAATCCAATACGGCATAGAACACCTCACTTTTTTCCTCCCCAGGCACGCCTTCGTTACTTTCCGCAAAATCTTCCAAAGGATTCTTCATTGGAACAGTCCTTTTAAACCATGCGGAAGTCAGCAAATTTTTGCTACAATTGACAGTAGTTCTGATTAGCCAAGCCTTGCAGTGCTCATCGCTGTTAAAATGCACATTGCTTTTTAGGCATCGCAGGAAGACCTCTTGAAGCAAATCCTCGGCATCCGCACGGTTTTTGGTCCGTGCATATGCCAGCCTGTATATCATTTTAGAGTATTTTTGTAAGATGTGTTCTAT
>CAZFME010000152.1:0-4077 GCA_964520055.1 uncultured Clostridia bacterium | reverse complement strand
ATATCGCAAGTATAGCCCTTTTGTATGTTTTGCAGCCCCGGGATGCTTACACCGATACCGGCGTGGACAGATGTCCGTAGATTTTCAATCCTCATGTTATTAAGATAAAATTGTGCTATTGATGTTTGTATATTCATTACCATTTCTTCGGTAATAGTGATATATCCGCTTGCATTTAATGCCAGCAGGTCATTGACTGACTGATTCATCATTTCTACCAAACCAAATTCTAGGAATGTATTTTTTAATTCTTCTTCAGGCACGGCTACCACATGGGCGTTCGTTATGATATACCCATCTGGCGTTACAACAAAGCCTGTGCCCATGGCTCCTACCTGTGCACTGACCTGCATTGATGTGCCTGTGGGAGTAAAGTATTCAATAGGTTTTTCAAACAACATCATGAGTATCTCGGAATAAATTGCATTTTCATCATAAGCAACCTCTCCACTCATCACCCGGTCAAGCACTTTATCATATATATGATTCATCGTCATTTCAGTTACCGTAAATTCCGGTATTACTATAGTGCCGCTGTATATGGTCTGAAGCATCACAACCCCCGGTTTATTGATATCTGCAATCATACGGGAATCAACTTGTTCACCGGCATAGACCATTCCTGCGGAAAAAAGTACAATTAAGGCTACAACGAGAGCAATGAATCGTTTCACACTTCTGAAAACTAAATATTGACTCATTCTTGCACCCCCTTTATTTTAGGGTTGCAAAGGACTGCTGATTCATATGCAGTCCTTCACATTCACTTGCCAATAATAGATTTTTCATAGGGTTTGTATAGATACAAGGTTATTAAACTGCCTATTTATCATTAATTATTGGAGACTATTATAACCGCCTGATTTTCGTTATTCCACTCCACCACATATCCTATACTTTCCAACAATGCCCGAAGGGGCAATAGAGTCCTGGCATTGATGACAATTGGAGCCACATCTAGGTTTTGTTGCACGCCATTGACATTGTATTGCTCACGGCCGATCCACATATTTATGTTAGTGTTGTTTACGTTGAGGGTAACCCTTTGCTCCGCCTGATCCCAACCCACTGTGCCGCCTAAAGTTTCAATTATAGATCTTATTGGCAGAATGGTCCTTCCGTTTAGGATAATGGGTTTTGTGCCATAACCCGGGTCAATATCTCTTTCAACGCCATTTACGTACATTTTAGGATTATCGATCTGAAGTATAATTGTAGTAGTAGGTGCTTCCGGAAGCCCCGGTGTAGTCGGCTTAAGCGCGGAGAGATCGCCCGGCACTACCGGAGTGGTGGGCTTTACCTCATATACGGTTTTTACTTCCGCATCGGAAAGAGCCCTATTGTAAATCCGCAGTTCATCGATGATGCCGTTATAGAATATCCCGTCACAACTGTCCATGCCTATAAGTAGGTTTTGGTCATTACAAAGCATAGTGGTTAAATACTCAGTTTCTATTGGGTCGTCGGAAAGGATTCCATTTTTGTAAAACCTCGTGTAGTTTCCATCCCAGGTAACGGCTACATGGGTCCAGTTTTGCGTGCCTACAATGGCATTGGAGACATCCTCAAGGCTATCACTTTGATTTTCGTCGATAAGGCATATTTCCGGATTATTCGCACCTAGGCCTAAGTAAAATCTGTAGGGTGTGTCAAAGAAATCGTCGGTTTCACCTTTGCAAAGGATAGGTGTCCTTATACCTTCACCCAAGGGTTTTTCTTTGTAAAGCCACGCGGTAATAGTAATAGCATTTGGGATGTCAAGTGAATTGCTGTCATTTACATTGATATAACCCGCACCGTCAAATTTTGCGCCTTTTCCAACTTTACCGTTTACAAACGTTACATTGCCAATTGGACTGCCATTGTTGTTATTGCCCGATGTGTCGTTGAAATTGTCCTCGAAGGCATAATATGCCATGAGCCCTTGAGGGACAACGATTGAGGCCGCCGGAGTCTGGGGCTGTGTAGTCGTAGGTGGTGGAGTTGTAGTCGGTGGAGTTGTAGTTGGCGGAGTGGTTGTCGGCGGAGCAGGGGGGTTAACTTCTGTCAGAGCCTTTATCTCTACATCGGAAAGGGCCTTGTTATAAATCCTCAAATCATCCATAATTCCATGATAAAAGTTGCCGTCGACGCTATCCGCACCTATTAAGAGGTTATGGTCATTAGAAAGAATGTTACCTATTTCGGTTCTTATGACGGTGGAAACAGCACCATTTTTGAAAAATGTCGCCCTAGTTCCATCCCAGGTGACAGCCAAATGCGTCCAGTTTTGGGTTGGCACTGTAGCGCTTGAACTATGTTCGGCACTGTCACTTTGATTCTCATCAATTAGGCTTATCTCGGCATTAGTCGAACCTAAACCTAAATAAAGCCTGTAGGCTGATTCGAAAAAGTCATCAGATTCACCTTTACACAATACAGGCATCCGTATCCCCTCATCCAAGGACTTTTCTCGGTATAGCCACACAGAAAAAGTAAACGCTTTTTTTAGATCAAGTGTATTATCGTCCGCAACTTCAATGTAGCTACTGCCGTCGAATTTGGCACCTTTCCCGATCTTTCCGTCCACAAAAGTTACATTGCCTATTATGCGGCCGTTGTTACTATAGTCTGAAGAATCCTCGGCATCTCCATCAAAGGTGTAATGAGCTACCAAGCTTTTGTCAGCCGCTTCCACTTTGGAACCACCAACAGCAAATACACTCACAAAAGCAAACACGAACAACATGGTCAAAACAAGAAACCTTTTCATTTTCACAATAATCCCCCTTATAATGTTACTTTTAATGAATAACCTTAATGTAAATTATCACGTTACATAGCCCTTTACTTGTTGAAATTGCGAAACCTTCTGAATGAATAAAAAAGAACCGTCCCCAAATATTCACTCAGACTTTTTGGCAACTGCAATGCTGAGGCTTTTGTTTTCTATTTCATATGACAGCTGCACCTGAACACTTCTTTCATTTACGCCACCATAAGATATAAATTCGTCAGAGTTCATCTCAAAAGCATCTTCAGCAAAGTCTTTTTTGATATTTTCAAGGTATTTTTCAAAATCTTTTTGCTCTACACTCTCTATAAACATCACTACACTCTCTTCACTGCTCATTGCGCTTTCAATCTTGCCGCCTTTAAACTCCGGAATGTTTTTGATTAAATCATTTTTTGGCCATTCGCCGCCACCTAGGGTAAGCTGGGAACCGTCCTCTCCCTTTACTGTTACTTTATCGCCCTGAATGTCTAATTTTTGGCCGGTGGCACCCTCGATGATCTTTTCACCGATCGCCTCACCAATCTTGTTTTCAATCTTTTTTTTCACACCACAACCGGACATTGAAAGGATTAACACCAACACCAGGAACATTATTAATACTTTTTTCATGGCACGCCTCCTTTAATTATTAGACTATTTTAGAATGTCATATTTTCCAATAATAGGCAGTCTTTTTGCTTTACCGCCGAAACCATTTATCAAACCCATGATTCCCAGTATCAATGTGCCAATGGCAAAAAACGGCATGATTATCCATCCGATTACAGGGATTATTCCTAATATAATACTTCCTGCAATTGATACTATGACCAGAATAAGTGCCTGATTTGCATGAAATTTACCATACCGAGATTCAGGGCATGTGATAAGCGGCAGGAAAAAAAGCAGATAGGCAAGCCCTGCCATTGTCTTGTTTTTTTCAACATCCGCTGGATCAAAATCGGTCTGGGGTCCCATGTCTTGAAAATTTAAATTTTGATCTGTCATTTCTTATTCCTCCATTCTTTTTTATTTATGTCTTTGTCTTTAACTTATACGTTTGTTTTTTGTTTGTAATCCCCCTGAGGGTGATAATACCCAAAATACAAGGGGTGATTTTGGGGTGATTTTCTGGGAAATTCTAATAAATTATTGGTGTGATTATGAAACAGTATATGCTATAATATATAGTAAGGCTTTAATTATTTAAATTATATAAATATTATGCTCTTTTATGGTATTCCTATTGCCGAAAGATTCACGCAAGATTCTGTGCAGTCACCGTATTTATGCATAATTTAAATATTGGGAGGATAGTTATG
>CAZFME010000151.1:0-4079 GCA_964520055.1 uncultured Clostridia bacterium | reverse complement strand
AATATTTGGAAAAGAATATAAAAATACATATAAGTCAGTACAATTTTAATAAAACTAATTTTTCATGTTAATATTACAAATTAATAAAATAAATAAAGGAAGTGATAACCCAAACTATGATAAAAGTTTGTCCTAAATGTAAAGAAGCAATTGCAGCCACTAATAATGAATTTGTAATTTGCCCACATTGCAATACCGTTATCACATTATAAACTAGAAAGGATAATTTATGGAAGATTTAATTGAGATTCTAGAAGAAACATTGTCGCCAGTAGAAATTGTTGAGTTGTTAAATGAACTAATAAACAATCAATACATAATCAAGTTGCAAGAATATGCAGTAGACAATGATATTTGTCCTAAATGCTATGGGGAATTATCTACTTATACGTTTAGAGAAGACAGAGGGGAGCACTTTGGCTTTCCTGTCAAAGAGGAGATGTACGAAACACGTTGCAAAGAATGTGGTTGGGTACAAGAATAGGAGGAATTGCATGGAAGTAACTGAATGGCTAGGAGAAGATAATAAACTAGGACTTGATATATGGGAAAAGAAATATCGTTATAATAACGAAACATTTGAAGAATGGTTAGATAGGGTGTCTAGCGGAAATGAAAATGTAAAACAGTTAATTAGAGAAAAGAAGTTTTTATTTGGTGGTAGAACACTAGCTAATAGAAATACTGGCAAAAATGCCTCCTATAGCAATTGCTATTCATCTGGATATGTCCCTGATTCACTTGCTGGCATTATGGAGGTTAATACTAATTTAGCTCTTACATATAAAGCACAAGGCGGTCAAGGATTATCACTGTCTATGGTTAGACCAAAAGGGACAAAGATTAATAATCAATTTGATTCAGATGGCATTATTCCTTTTATGAAGATATTTAATCAAACAACAGAGAGCATTAGTCAAGGTGGTAGTCGTAAGGGTGCATTAATGATGTCATTAGACTGTAAACATAAAGAAATATCTGATTTTATTAATATAAAAACTAAAGATAATTCTATTACAAAGGCTAATCTATCTGTAGAAATTGATGATGAATTTATGGAAGCTGTGTGTAAATATTATCAAGATGGCGATATAGTTACACTAACCATTAAGAAAATGTACGGAGGAAACTATATTGAATATGATATTGTTCCCATTGAAATCTATAAATTAATCATTGAAAAGGCTTATGATTGGGCTGAACCAGGTGTTATCTATACTAATAGATTTAGAAATTATAATTTAATGGAATTAATAGATGAATATAAGATTATTACAGGAAATCCATGTGGTGAACAACCTTTGCCTAAACACGGGTCTTGTAATCTAGGGTCAATGAATTTGTCTGAATACGTACAAAATCCATATACAGATAATGCATGGTTTGATTATGAGACGTTTAAAAGAGATGTTGGTATCGCCATTGATGGGTTAGATCAAGTTTTAGATGAAGGAATACAATTACACGCATTGCCCGAACAAAGAGAGATGGCACAAAATTATAGAAACATCGGGTTAGGTATCATGGGTCTTGGCGATATGTTCTTTAAGTTAGGCGTTAAATATGGCAGCGAGACATCAAAGCAAATACTAGATAATGTCATGAATGAAATGTTTAGGAGTGCTGTATTTGCGAGTTGTAAATTAGCAACATTAAAAGAAACATTTCCCAAATATAATGAAAAAATTTTTGATTCAGAAATAATAAAGAATCATTTCACGGAGGAAGAACGGCAATTTCTAAAGGTAAGAGGAATAAGAAATTGTTCATTGCTTTCAATTGCACCAGCCGGAAGTATTGCTACTATGCTTGATGTTACAACAGGTATTGAACCTGCTTATCAACTATCATACAGGAAAAAAACAGAATCATTACATAAAGATCAAGAAGTATATTATGACATGTTTATAAAGAGTGCGAAAGAATATTTGCAAGTAAATAAGACAGATAATCTCCCAGACTATTTTGCTACATCACAAAATATTTCTTGGAAAGATCGAATTGATATCCAATCTATCGCTCAAAAACATGTCGATACAGCAATTTCATCAACAATTAATCTACCAAAGGAAATCTCTGTCAAAGATATTGAACAATTATATTTATATGGATGGCAACAAGGATTAAAGGGAGTGACTATTTATCGAAATGGTTGCAAGCGAGAAGGCATCCTATCTAATAATGTTACAAAGTTAAATAAAGAAGAGAAGAAACAAGTATTAGATTGGGGAACAACAATAAACTCAAACGATGATTTAATGGGACTCAAACGAAAAATTATGAGCGGATGTGGCAGCTTACATGTGTTGGCTTGGTTTGATCCTATGGATGGTAGATTAACAGAGTTGTATTTAAGCAAAGGCAGTTTAGGCGGGTGTAATTCCTTTATGACATCATTATCTAGAATTATAAGTGCCGGAATGAGAACTGGTTTAAGTTTTGACTATTTAATAGATCAGTTAAAATCTGCCCCGGCATGTCCTTCATATACTGTTCGTACAGCCACTAAAAAGGACACATCTAAAGGAAATTGTTGCCCTGCCGCCATAGCAAATGCTTTAATTGAAATGCAAAAAGAAGTGTTTGACGAATTAGGCATTGACGATGAAGAAGAAACAAAAGAAGTTAAGCAAATTGTGAATGTAAAAATTGACAATGTGGGAATATGCCCAGAATGTAATTGCGAATTAGAATTTACTGGCGGATGCAATTCATGTCCAAACTGCGGATATTCCCGTTGCGAATAAAGGAGTGTTAAATATAAAAAATATTAATTGCGTAGTAGATGGCAAAGATGTTATTCTCCCTCAATATGAATCAGTATGTGCATCAGGCATGGACTTGAGAGCATGGAAATTTACATTTCCATATAATCCATATAGCCTAAAAGAAAGTTATGATTTTCCAGAAGGCGGCATAGTCCTTGAACCGCTTGAAAGAATCTTGATTAAAACAGGATTACACATTGAATTACCTCCCGATGTAGAAGCGCAAATCCGCCCTAGAAGTGGATTAGCATTAAAGCATGGCATTACCATCGTGAATACTCCAGGAACTATTGATGAGGATTACCGTGGTGATATAGGAGTAATTCTTATTAATATGAGTGATAAGCCATTTACAATTAAGAAAGACGATAGAATAGCACAAATGGTCTTTCAGAAAGTAGAAAAATACAATCTAAATATTGTGGATAAACTGTCAGATACCGTTCGTGGTGAAGGTGGTTTTGGACACACAGGAAAATAATCAAAATGCGGGGATAAATCCCCGCTATATTTCTAAAGGAGGATACATATGAAGTGTACTTACCCTGTTTGCATTTATTATCACGAAGTTATAGACAAGTCACAGAATCCTAGCACTAGAATTGTATGTGATGCACATGATGGAGAAGACATACGCAATATCAACACAGACCAATGCCCATATTATAAATCATTTAAAGATGCAAAATGGAAAATATAGTCTTGACAAATTAATAAAATAAATATAATATAGTAGTAGCACATGACAAGCATTTCACATATAATACAATAAATGAATAAAATAAATAAATCAGGAGGTAGCAAATTGGAAGCATGTTATCAATGTGGCGAGAAGCACGATTATCTACACTTGATTGATTTGGGGCATGTGGGGTATGGCAGCATGTTAGACGGTTGCCAAGTAAGCATACCAATCTGTGACGAATGTCTTTATAATTTTGTTATGGGATTAAAACTAAAAGACAGGGTTTTAAATTCAGGATCTAATTATGGCTATGATGAATTACAGAAAGCGTATCAGAGGGTGAAGATATGATAAAATGTATCGGCAAATTGTGTCCTAAATATAGTGAAGAATTAATTGGGAGTATGAAAACTGGTTATTGTAATTTAGTGGATAATTTTATTAATAGCCATACAAATGAGTGCATAGGCTTCGATCAACTGCCAAACAAAAGAGAAGAATTAGCTTGCAGAATTTCTCAACTCACAACAGATTATAATTCTCTAAATGGTTTTGAAGAATATATAAGGGATTACCAATAAAAGGAGATAGATATATAATAGAAAAAATATATCAATTAGCCGAGA
>CAZFME010000150.1:0-4093 GCA_964520055.1 uncultured Clostridia bacterium | reverse complement strand
TTTCGAGTACCATCTGGAATCCCAATCTTTAATTATTCCAACTCTCAACCCATGAGGGTTTACTTTTTGACCCAAAATCTATCCCTCCTTTTCCTTAAGAATTATGGTAATGTGGCTTGTCTTTTTGTGTATAGAAGCTGCCCGACCCTGTGCTCTCGGACGATATCTTTTTATGATTGGTCCCTGATCGGCGTAGCACTCGGAAATATATAGGGCATCCCCGTTCATGTCATAGTTGTTTTCAGCATTTGCCGCCGCTGAACGCAGCAGTTTTTCCAGCAGATGTGAAGCCGCTTTAGGTGTGAACTTTAGTATCATTAAGGCTTCCGTCAACTGTTTTCCTCGAATGAGGTCTAAAACAATTCTCACTTTTCTGGGTGCGATTCTAACATATCTGGCCTGTGCCCTTGCTTCCAACTTATTTACCTCCTTTGCAAGGTTATCATATCTTCAAGATTTTATTTAAGTGCCGTAGATCTTTCAGTATGAGATCCATGACCTCTAAAGATTCTCGTGGGTGCAAATTCGCCTAATTTATGCCCGACCATATCTTCAGTTATATAAATGGGAACATGTTTCCTGCCGTCATGGACTGCAATGGTATGGCCTACCATCTCGGGAAATATAGTGGAAGCCCTGGACCATGTTTTGATAACCTTCTTCTCCCTCTTTTGATTCATTTCAGTAATTTTTGCCAAAAGTTTTTCATCAACGAAGGGGCCTTTTTTTGTTGAACGACTCATGCGCTTACCTCCCTTCTACTTACGACGCTTGACAATATATTTATCTGAAGCCTTGTTTTTCTTCCTGGTCTTATATCCAAGTGTGGGTTTGCCCCAAGGTGTAACAGGACTCTTGCGACCAATTGGTGACTTTCCTTCGCCACCGCCGTGTGGATGATCCACCGGATTCATAACAACACCGCGGACATGAGGCCTTTTATTCATCCAACGGGTCCTGCCCGCCTTACCTACAGAAATGTTTTCATGTTCGATATTGCCAACCTGACCTATTGTAGCCCGGCAATTTTCCGACACCATACGCATTTCACCCGAAGGCAGCCGGAGTGTCGCCATGCCTCCCTCTCTAGCCATAAGCTGAGCTGATGCACCGGCAGACCTTACCATCTGCCCGCCCCTACCCGGAAAAAGCTCAATATTATGGACTGTAGTGCCTACTGGTATATGTGATAAATTAAGGGCATTACCCGGCTTGATATCTGCTTTTTCACCGGACTCGATGGTATCTCCAAGGTTAAGACCTGCCGGTGCTAAAATATATCGCTTTTCTCCATCGGCATATGATAAAAGTGCAATATACGCAGTACGGTTTGGATCATATTCAATTGATTTCACTTTAGCCGGTACGCCATCTTTATTCCTTTTAAAATCGATAATTCTATATTTGCGCTTGTGGCCACCGCCGCGATGTCTTGTAGTTATTCTGCCCTGCATATTGCGGCCGGCTTTATTTTCTAGTCTTTCTACCAGAGACCGCTCGGGCTCCTTTTTGGTAATTTCCTCAAAGGATGGAACGTTCATAAATCTACGTCCTGGCGTCGTTGGCTTAAACTTTTTTATAGCCACATTATTCCCTCCTTCTCTGTATCAAATCAAAACCCATTCATCAGTTAAAACTATAGGGCTTCGAAGAATTCGATGGTTTTGCTATCTTCGGTTAAAGTTACTATGGCTTTCTTCCAATCAGGTCGTTTACCTTCAAATCTACCCATTCGCTTGATTTTACCTCTCATATTGATGGTATTAACTTTGGCAACTTTCACTCCGAAAATAGATTCCAATGCTTTTTTTATTTCAGTTTTATTTGATCTTCTGTCAACTATAAACACATATTTGTTTTGCTGCTGCATATCCATGCTTTTTTCGGTAATCATAGGGCGAATAATGATGTCATGCGGATTTTTCATCCTGCATACACCTCCTCCACCCGCCGGGCTGCATCTTTTGTCATAATCAGGTTGTCATGGTTTAAAATATCATATACATTCAAGGTGTTGACATGTATGGCCTTGACCCCGGGGATATTGCGTGCGGATTTTTCTATATTTTCATCTTTGGCAGCTATTACTATAAGTGATTTTTTATCGGCCTTCAAGTTTTTCAAAATAGAAACCATCTCTTTTGTTTTAGGCACTTCCATTGATAAACTATCAAGCAAGATAAGTTCATTCCCTACGACCTTGGCACTGAGAGCTGACTTTAATGCAAATCTCTTCAACTTCTTAGGCATAGTAGTCTTAAACGAGCGAGGTTTTGGCCCGAAGGTTACACCACCTTTTCTCCACAAAGGTGACCTGATACTGCCATGTCGGGCTCTTCCGGTGCCTTTTTGCCGCCAGGGTTTTCGACCGCCACCGGCAACTTCAGCCCGGGTCAAGGTATTTGCAGTCCCTTGCCTTTGATTTGCCAAATAGTTGACTATAGCTCGGTGTAATATATCATGTCTCACTTCAGTGCCAAATACATCATCAGATAGCTCAGTTTCACCTACTTGCTCTCCTTGTATATTAAACAAAGTTACTTTTGGCATTGGGCTCCTCCTTTCGCATTATTTTCCGCTCTTTACGGTGTTTTTAATAAACAGCAATGATTTTTTAGGTCCGGGTACAGAGCCCTTTATCAGTAATAAATTTCTATCCGGATCAACTTTCACTACCTCCAGATTTTGTACGGTTACCTTTTCCGCTCCCAAATGCCCGGGGCTCTTTCTCCCCTTAAAGACTTTTGACTGGCCGGCAGCACCTCCGGAACCGGAACCTCGATGATACTTTGAACCGTGAGCCATGGGTCCACGCTTAAAATTCCAACGCTTTATTCCACCTGCAAAACCCTTACCTTTTGATATACCTGTAACATCGACCTTATCTCCCTGCTGGAAAATATCCACCTTTATCTCGTCACCTATATTGTATTTATCTATATCTTGTAGCTTAAATTCTCGCAAATAGCGCTTAAATTTCAACTGATTCTTCTTAAATTCGCCTTGATCCGGTTGGTTCAGTCGTCTTTCTTTTATATCTTCATAGCCCACTTTAAGTGCACTGTAACCATCATTGTCTACAGTCTTTTTTTGCACCACAAGGCATGGCCCTGCTTCCACGACCGTAACAGGTAAAGCTTCACCTATATCACTAAAAAACTGTACCATGCCCAGTTTTCTGCCTAAAATAGCTTTTGAAATCATTTAAATCACCTCCCGTTACTACTACAGCTTTATTTCAATATCGACACCCGCCGGCAAATCCAGTCTCATAAGAGCATCAACGGTTTTCTGGTTCGGCTGTTTAATATCTATTAATCTCTTATGTGTTCTGGACTCAAACTGCTCCCGGGCATCCTTGTACTTATGGGGAGCCCGAAGTATGGTTACGATACTCCGGTCCGTGGGTAAAGGTATAGGCCCCGATACTTTGGCTCCGGTTCGTTTGGCCGTCTCTACGATTTTCTTGGCCGACTGATCTAGTATCCCGTGGTCGAAAGCCTTAAGACGAATTCTTATCTTCTGATGGGCCATTTATGTCCCTCCTTACGTTCGGATTTATGGATAGTTTTAATTATTTTTCAGTTATCTCAGCTACTACACCTGCTCCTACAGTCTTACCACCTTCACGAATGGCAAACCTCAGCCCCGGTTCAATGGCTATTGGTGAGATAAGTTCAACATCCATGACGATGTTGTCACCAGGCATGACCATTTCGGTGCCTTCAGGCAGAGTGATGGAGCCTGTGACGTCGGTGGTTCTAAAGTAGAATTGGGGACGGTAGCCGTTAAAGAAGGGTGTGTGTCTGCCTCCTTCTTCTTTTTTGAGTACGTATATCTGGCCTTTAAATTTGGTATGGGGTTTGATGCTACCGGGTTTGGCCAATACCATGCCTCTTTCTACTTCGTCTCTATTTACACCTCGTAAGAGGGCTCCGATGTTGTCTCCCGCTACGGCGGAATCCAATAGTTTTCTAAACATCTCTACGCCGGTTACGACGGTTTTTCTGCTTTCATCTGCAAGTCCTACCATTTC
The DNA here is from genome assembly GCA_964520055.1 of uncultured Clostridia bacterium. Lineage (GTDB taxonomy): Bacteria > Bacillota > Thermosediminibacteria > Thermosediminibacterales > Tepidanaerobacteraceae > DUNY01. The sequence continues at coordinate 57 of CAZFME010000150.1, read as the reverse complement.
TACTTCGTCGCCTACTTTGACGGTGCCTCTTTCTACTCTGCCGGTTACGACGGTGCC
>CAZFME010000149.1:1450-4264 GCA_964520055.1 uncultured Clostridia bacterium | reverse complement strand
ATACCTTTACCCTTAACTCCCTTATATCCCTGTCCTATATAAACTTTTTCCCTTAATTTACTCAATACCCCCTGTTCGCTCAATCTGGCCAAGGCATGAATTAGACTGCCATAGCAGGCTGAACAAGCATCTTTTTCCTCTACATATTTGGATAATCTCTCAATTTCCCGAGAGTGAGGTATCTTTAGTGTATTATAATCTTCATTTAGCTCGCATATTTGGGTTTCTGAGGTCAGACGACTTCCGACACCTATGCTTTCGGCTATTTTAATATAGGATATTTCTTCGGGATCATATCCCATTAAGCTTGCTACATAGGAATCTATTAGCACCGGATCAAAGCCCACAATAATCCTATCCATCTGGACAGGATTTCCCCCTTCTTCAAAGTTCAAATCTCCTATTAATCCGTCTATAATTATTAAGTCGCTTTTAATGGCTTTATTAAGATATGCAATGGGTTTATGTAATCCCATGGTATGAAATCTTCTCTTCTCTTTATTTGGGATACAGCCTTTCAAATTTTTTAAAGCACAGGTCATCTTGGTTTGACAGTGCCCTTTAAGGACCGGCATGTTTATTAGATAATCTAATTTCAGCACTTCGTCACATATGTTTATTTCCATGCCTTCTACAGAACACGCCTTATATGTATCTTTTTGTAAATCAATTAAAGGAACATCATAATCTTTAGAAATCCTTGTATATCCACACACTTCAAAGGCCCTTGAGGTTTTATCTCCAACCCATGAACCCTCAAGGATAACTATATTTTTAAATCCTTTTGATTTTAGATATGTGATTACACCTTCTAAAAGCTCCGTTGATGTGGTAGCCCCGGATTCAGAAGGTTTTGCAACTACTAAATTAGGCTTTATTCCTATGAGAGCATCCTTTTTTATATAATTTTCGATTTTGATACTCGACAAAACTTCATCGATCATCTTTTTGGGCTTATCACCATAACTTACATAGATTTTATCTTTCAATCATATTCCCCTCCAATTTAAATTAACTTCTGGTTTCTCTATTTACATAATTATAACATCAGACATACTTGAAATAAAGCAGCCCTAAAAAACAAGACCTCCCTAAAACTTAAGGAAGGTCTTGTTTGTAAGCAACGAGTGAGCAAAAAACGTAACAAGGAGCCGTCCCCTGTCACCTTTTTTGTCAATTTATCTGATAAGTGCAAAGTAAAGTATGAAAATGACAGTAAGAGCGTACATTATCCAATGTACTTCTTTTCCTCTTCCGGCTAAGAGCATCAATGCTGCATAAGCTATAAATCCAATGGAAAGACCAAAGGAAATGCTATAGGTAAGTGGCATCATAATTACGGTCAAAAATGCCGGAAAGGCCTCATAGAAATCACTGAAGTCTATTTTATTTAAGCTTGTTGCCATAAATACTCCCACCAATATAAGAGCCGGTGCTACTGCTTCACCGGGAACTGCCAAGGCAATAGGTGAGAAAATGATACTTGCGACAAACAATATCGCCACGACTACCGATGTGAGTCCGGTTCTCCCACCTTCGGTAACTCCCGCCGTGGATTCCACATAGGTTGTTATGGTGCTGGTGCCCATCAGCGAACCTAAAACTGTGCCTATAAAATCCACAAATAGTGCTCTATTTCCACGTTTCAAATTGCCTTGTTCATCTATCATTCCGGTGCGGCTTGCAACACCTACAAATGTGCCGATAGAGTCAAACATATCTGCAAAAAACAGTGAGAATATTACAGGGAACATAGAAAATTTTAAAACACCAGCTATATCTAGTTTAAAAAATGTAGGTGCTATACTTGGCGGAAGTGAGATTAAACTTTCAGGGAGTTTTGTAATGCCCATTGGAATACCGATAAGGGTTGTAATTATGATTCCAAGTAAGATTCCGCCTTTTACTTTCCTTGCTACTAAAATAGCCATTATTATAAGGCCGATAGTGGCAAGTAAGGGACCAGGCTCGGTAAAATTGCCCAAATCCACGAAAGTAGCCTCATTTGCTATTACAATACCGGCATTTTTAAGACCTATAAATGCTATGAACATGCCAATACCAGCACTCATTGCATTTTTTAAGGGCATTGGTATGGCTTTAATCAGAAGCTCTCTTAGGCCTGTCAAAGTAACTATGATTCCAATGATACCTGAAACAAATACGGCCCCTAGAGCTGTCTGCCAGGAAAGGCCGGCACTTCCTACCATTACATAAGCAAAATAAGCATTCAAACCCATCCCCGGAGCCAAGGCAAAGGGATAGTTGGCATAGACACCCATTAAAAGTGTCGTCAAAGCTGAAGCCAGAGCAGTAGCCATAAAGACTGCCCCTTTATCCATCTTAGCAGCTTCAAGTGTGATTGGATTTACAAAGAGGATGTAAGCCATTGTTACAAATGTAGTTACACCTGCAAGGATTTCTGTTTTAACATTTGTTCCATTTGCTGTCAGTTGAAAAATCCTTTCAAGGTAACTATCTGACCCGTTTGAAATAGAGATCTCCTCCTTCATAAAAAAAGCCTCCTTTTATTATACCTTTAAATGATTAATGTAATTCCCTTTTCCCGGGGCTAAAAACAAAAAACCCCCGTGGAAACGGGGAATACGTCAGTTCCCCTGTAGCCTGTGGTGTTTTACGGACACCTGGTAGAAACTCCCGGGCCATATTCCCGAAATTATACAGGGCTAAATATGTGCATGTCTATAGAATATTTTAACAAAGTAGATATGGCTTGTCAATATAAAAACGAACTTTCCGTATTAATATTAAATTAAAGTTCGTTTGATTATATGATATAATCAAGTAAATGTT
>CAZFME010000149.1:0-1420 GCA_964520055.1 uncultured Clostridia bacterium | reverse complement strand
ATGAGAGTCTATCTAACTCAAACCTCCGATATAAATAACAGCGCTTTCACATCTCAAGATGTTATAACTGCTTATATAGCGCAAAAGAAAGAAAACGGTTATATTGTAAATATCGGTGGCACCGAAATCTTTGCACATTGTTTGCTCGACCTGAATATCGGTGATTTTCTAAAATTGAAAGTGGCAGAATCTTCTGCATCTCAAATCGTATTTAAAGTTGTGCAGCATGAAGCACAGATATCTCAAGCCCAACCAGAAGCTTCAATGTGGCTTGATGTGCCCCATACGTTTGAAACTCATGCAGCTCTTAATCTTTTATCAAAACTTAATCTTCCCATAAAAAAGGAACGTCTGTCTTTTATCATAGATCTATTCGAACACTTGATACGCGATGAAAAACAAGAGCCCTTGCTGCCATCAGCGAAGGAGTTGCCCCTCCAAACTCCAAAGCTGCTTTTTCATAAAGCCTTGGCAAATTCCTTGCTTGAAAAACAGCATGCAGAGATTGATAAGATCATGCAGAAGCTTAACATTACTCTCAAAGAATCGCTGGTAGAGCACATAGGTAGCGACCCTACCATTTTAAAAGACAAACTTTTAGAATTGCTTCAAGACTTTCCCACACTTAAAGATGAAGCTTCTATTTTTAATAAAACCATGATGCATAATCGAACTAAGACATCAGTCATAAAGGAGTACTTGGCTTTTAAAGCCTTGAACTTATTACATAATAAAGACAGTGGGAGCACCGCCAGCTTTTATGCAGTGCCGATACCTATCTATCATAATATCTACTTGAAGATTTCAGAAGATCACTCACACGATAATACACAAGCCCAGATGTATCTGACTTTTATCATCAATACAAAAAATCTAGGAGCGGTCCTAGTCAACCTGATATATATCAATGGTGAAATTACAGCATCATCTACTTTTGAAGATAAAAAAGCCTTGGATATGGTTAAAAAAGCCTTGGATATGAATAAAAATATCCAAGGCTTGATCAAGACCATGAAGCTTCAGGTTGGAAAGGTATCTCTTAAAGATTTCCTCTTTGGCGAAATTAAAGCACAGCCAATAATTACTGGGATAAATCTTAAAGTTTGATGTTTTTAAAAGAGGTGAATAAAAACAATGCATGAAAAATCATCAACTACTAAGAGCAAAAAAGCGGCAGCACTTAAATACAATAGCTTAGAAGATGCAGCCCCTAAAATCATGGCTTCCGGAAAAGGGGTGCTAGCTGAAAAAATCTTGGAACTTGCTCAAAAACAAAATATAGCCGTATATAAGGACCCACCTTTAGTAGAAGCATTAGTTCAGCTCGATGTAGGCCGGGAAATCCCACCGGAGCTTTATCAGGCTGTAGCAGAAATCCTGGCATTTATTTATTCCGTGGATGAACAAGCTTTCCCTGACA
>CAZFME010000148.1:325-4265 GCA_964520055.1 uncultured Clostridia bacterium | reverse complement strand
GTCAAAATGTATTGCATCATTCCATAGAAGTTGCTCACTTGGCAGGGGCTATGGCCGCAGAATTAGGGGTAGATATTAAACTTACGAAGAGAGCAGGCTTATTACATGATATAGGTAAAAGTGTTGATCAGGATATTGAAGGCCCACACGCTTTAGTAGGGTCTGAATTGGCAAAAAAACACGGGGAATCCTTCGATGTTGTCAATGCCATAGCGTCTCACCATAATGATGTTGAACCTCAAACAGTAGAAGCTATATTGGTTCAAGCGGCAGATGCGGTTTCAGCCGCAAGACCCGGAGCCAGGAGAGAAACCCTGGAAGCTTATATAAAAAGATTGGAAAAACTCGAAGAAATAGCCAATTCATTTACTGGTGTTGAAAAATCTTATGCAATACAGGCAGGTCGTGAAATCCGCATCATGGTTAAACCCGAGGATATTGACGATCTAGGTGTCTTGGAAATGGCAAGAAGTATTGCTAAAAAAGTTGAAGAAGAACTGGAGTATCCCGGACAAATCAAAGTAAATGTTATAAGAGAGACCCGTGCTACGGAATATGCAAAATGAAGTGCGCTAAGCTGCGCACTTTTTTATAACTCACAATGATGGTTATCGTGAAATAAAAACAGGAGCTGAATAAATAAAAAAATGTTAAGGATACTGATGATTGGTGATATTGTAGGCAGGCCAGGAAGAACAATTGTTAGGGACAAGCTATCATTTTTAAGAAAAAAGCATGAAGTGAATTTCATTATTGCAAATGCTGAAAACGCTGCAGGGGGAAATGGCATCACAGAAAAGATTGCTCAGGAGCTTTTTATAAGTGGCATTGATTTTTTGACTATGGGCAATCACGTCTGGGATAATAAAGATGTTTTTAACTTTATAGATACAGAAGACCGAATGACAAGGCCGGCTAATTACCCCGCTAGCCCCGGAAAAGGGTACCAGATAGTTCAAGTGGGAACAGGCCCTATGATAGGAATATTGAATATTTCCGGTAGAATTTTTATGCTTCCTCTTGACTGTCCGTTTAAAACTGCAGATACCATAATACAAAAGATTAGTAGTATAACAAAAGTGATTATTGTGGATTTTCATGCTGAGGCTACTTCTGAAAAAATTGCAATGGGATGGTATCTTGACGGTAGGGTATCTTTAGTGGCGGGTACCCACACACATGTGCAAACCGCTGATGAGAAGGTGCTTACGAATGGTACTGCGTACATAACTGATATAGGAATGACCGGACCGAGCAATTCGGTTTTGGGTATAGAAAAAGACAGAGTTATAAATAAATTTATAACGCAAAGGCCAGTCAGGTTTGAAGTGGCTAAGGGACCTGCTGAAATAAACGGAATACTGGTCGATATTGATGAATCAACAGGCAGGGCTTTAAAAATTCAAAGAATCAGGGAATCAACATAAAATTTAAATATTCCTTTAAAAATTTTTCAAAAAACAAGGATTTTTCATTAAAATATAGAATAGAATATTTAAAAGCAAATTATGCAGGGAGGAATTAAACAATGGAAGTGTTAAAGGTATCAGCTAAATCCAATCCGAATTCGGTGGCAGGAGCATTGGCAGGTGTTTTAAGGGAACGAGGAGGAGCCGAAATTCAAGCGGTTGGTGCAGGAGCATTGAATCAAGCAGTAAAGGCTGTAGCCATTGCAAGAGGATTTGTTGCTCCCAGCGGGGTAGATTTGATTTGCATTCCGGCTTTCACCGATATTGAAATCGACGGTCAGGAGAGAACAGCAATGAAACTTATTGTTGAGCCTCGTTAAAGTTAGTTAATAAACAAGTCCGTTTTATTGCTCTCAGGAAAGTATAAAATTCTTTACCATCTGATAAAAGTGCTTCATATCTAAAGGTTATTAAAGCTTTGTTTGTAAATAATTATTTATAATTATTTCTCGGATTTTAACGGCATTCAGCCTTTGCTAAGCTTGGATGCCGTCTATATTTATGTTACAATAGTTGGAAACAGCATACCGTTGAAAATAATAAATCGGAGGTTATCAATGAAGGCAGATCTTCACATACATACGACTTTTTCTGACGGTTTACTTACACCGGAGGAGGTTGTTAAAGAGGCTTTTAGACTTCATTTAAAAACCATAGCAATCACTGACCACGATACTGTAGACGGCATATCATCGGCATTAAACGAAGCTGAAAAGCATATGGGATTAGAAGTAATTCCCGGTATTGAATTAAGCACAGATTGGAACGGTGAAGAAGTACATATTTTAGGATATTATCTTGATTACAAGGATTCTAAATTAAAGACAACCCTATTAAACTTTCAGCACAAGAGAAGAAAGAGAGTAGAGAGAATTGTTACAAAACTACAAAATATGGGGATTGATATATCCTTAGAAGATGTTTGCATTAAATCAAAGGGATCATCTATAGGAAGACATCATGTTGCTTTAGCTTTGATAGAAAAGGGCTATGCCAGTTCGTTGCAAGAAGCTTTTGCGAATTACTTAAATAGAGGGAAATCCGCATATGTTCCAAGGGAAAAATTAACTCCTCTTAATGCAATTAATATAATAAAGCAAAATAATGGCATACCGGTACTTGCCCATCCTGGATTGCTTGAGACCCAAGGTATTATCAATGAATTAATTACCTATGGAATTATGGGCATTGAAGTAATTCATAAAGATCACAGTGAGGCTCAGACAGCATATTATACAAAACTAGCCATTGATAATAATCTAATGTTGACCGGAGGCTCTGATTCGCATGGAGAAAATCCTCTGCTTCTGGGTAGCTTTAACATCCCCTTAAAGTATGTCGAAAGACTAAAAGAGGCCAGGAAAACTCTTACAATGTAAGCAATAATATACAATGGTATGTATACAATAAGCCAATAGTTATTAATAATTTGGCCTTATATTTCATTATTAAGCAGGAATATTAATATTTATGTCGAATATGTCGTTATAATATATTGAACCAATAAAGGACTCCTTAGGAGCCAATAATCCTTTAGGATGATTTATAATGATAGAATTCGAGACTCAAAAAACCCCTCTTTATATTCAAATCAAAGAGTGCATAAAAAAGTATATTGAAGATGGCAATTGGTCTATAGGTCATAGATTACCATCTGAAAGAGACATGGCAAAGGAAATAGGTGTTAGTAGAAAGACTGTAAGTCTTGCATATAAAGAATTGGAAAGGGAGGGAGTTCTTTCTTCACATCAGGGTAGAGGGACTTTTGTAGTAGATGTACCAAAACAAGGTGACAAGACACAGATTGATAAACATATTATCAAAACAATAGATAAATGTTTTGATACATCTTTGAAAATGGGAATGGATGCCGATAGTTTTTTAAATTTGTGTGAACAGCGAGTAATTGAATATAAAAACCGACTTCACGGGCTAAAAATAATGTGGGTGGAATGTAACACAGAGCAATTGGACTATTTTTGTAAAGAGTTGGAAATGGTGGCTGGAGCAGTTACGCCAGTATTATTACAGGATTTTAAGATAAATTTCGTTAAAATCAAACAAAAACTTAAGGATTTTGATTTTTTAATTACGACTTTATTTCATGTTGAAGAGGTCAAAGAAATTATTAAGGACGAAAATATCAACATACTTCCTATAGCTTTAACACCTCAATTGGAAAGTATAATACAAATAGCTAGAATCCCTAAAAAAAATTCCCTTGGCATTCTAACAACTTCAAAGAACTTTGCCACCAAGGTGGGAAGAGCTATTCTTGAGACAGGGTTGCATTTTGAAAACACTATTATTTCAACGGCAACAGAACCTACAAAGGTACAGCAATTTGTAGAGCAAGTGGATACTATAATTGTATCACCTGGTAGAAAAAAACATGTAAAGCCTTATATTAGAAGCAATCAGCATATTATAGAATTTATTTTTGTTCCCGATGCAGGCTCTGTTAATTTATT
>CAZFME010000148.1:0-315 GCA_964520055.1 uncultured Clostridia bacterium | reverse complement strand
TAAAAACATATAAACTTTTGCACTCGCACGGAAAAACAGCTGAAACCCGTGCACTATAAGGCTTACGGGATAATGAAATAAGTATGCTTTTTAACATTGACTCTCAAAACAGACAATTTTCATTGCAGCTGTGCTGTGGTGTGCTATAATAGTCGTAGATGAAGATATTGAGTAAAAAAATATACTAGTTCAGTGCAATTAAGCTTGCGTCGAAGGCGCTTAGGTATAATAAGCATATAACAAGAAAGGAGCTTTTCAAATGTCTAAAATTGCTAACCCAGTTGACACAGTCCAACAAGAAATAAGATTTGCATG
>CAZFME010000147.1:3915-4289 GCA_964520055.1 uncultured Clostridia bacterium | reverse complement strand
GTGCATATGCCAGCCTGTATATCATTTTAGAGTATTTTTGTAAGATGTGTTCTATCTGAGTTACTGTATTTTGTGGCTCAGGAGCTATCAATACAAAACCCCCTTTCTACTAATAACACCAATCAAACCATCAAAAGGTTTCATTAACATGAAAAAAACATCAGTATATACAATCATATACTGATGCGCCAAATATAATATAGATATTATTTATTCCCTAGTAACTAGAACAAAATGTGTTGCATATGCTTCTTCACTCTTATTGATTGCGTTCCAGTAATGCCTTTACAGATACCTCCAGCCCTCCTTCTTCAACTACACCTCCCGTCCAAAGGGTTCCTATCAACCTTACTTTACTGTTATTACGGGATATA
>CAZFME010000147.1:0-3905 GCA_964520055.1 uncultured Clostridia bacterium | reverse complement strand
GGGCTGCCCATGCTGCAGGTTTCCTTAAGCCATCCGTCTTCATCCACATCCATGCCGCCTGCCAAAACTACCTTGCTTAAATCTTCCGGTAGCAAGCGGTACTCCAGTGCGTATACATCTATGGGTATTTCTGCCAGAGTATCAAAGCTTTCCAGCAATTCTAAGCGAGTTATCTTACTGTCAATAATTTTCACTTCCGGATTTTCTTCATAAGTGGAAATATCCCGGTTGATTATTTCCCACGCAAAAATGGTAATTTGCTCTAATTCATCAGCTTTATAAGGGTCCACGATTAATGTGCGTCTTTTATACAACTCAGTTATCTTGTCTACCGGACTAACGGGATGCTTTTTGTAATAGTCTTTAATAAAATTTTCTGCCATATCATCTACCATTTTTAAAAGTCGTGCAAATTTACGTTTTTCTTGTGAAAACTCACGCACATCTTTTCCCACGGTCATATCTGCCCCATCCTTTGTATACTGCATAAGATAGTCATTTTTACCATCAGTCAAGTTAAAATTAATATAGTCAACATTGCCTATGAGCGAAAACATGATAATGGCGTTTTTCTCGAAGGGTGCCTGATGTAAAGCTCCGGTATAGTAATTTCTTGTCTGGGTATCGGTATTTAAGTGCACTGTAACGGCATAAGGAATGCTGTCGGTGTGAAGTTCAAAATAATCATAGTTTACTTTTTCGGGGAAATCCAGTAGATATATAATGCCACCAACCTTTGGCGCATCACCTACATAATCTGTTTTGTATTTCAGAAACTCTTCGGCAGTGGTTAAAGACCCGACTCTGTCAAAAGGATTAAAAAACGCTACTGAAAACCCTTTTCCATGAGTGTTTAAAAAACCTGCACCATCAAGAGGGTTCGCTATCAGTGCTATTGACACTATTATCACTAAAGCCACAGCTGTAAAAACAACCCAAAACACAGGCTTTTTGTAGTTTAGCACATTTTTAATACGAGATTTTACATTACTTTCTCCAAAAGCCAGTGGGATTAAAAAGCCTGATTGTTTTACCGAAAGAGAAAGTAAAGAATGAGAATAACTTGCTCTTATATCCTCCCTTGACTGCTTAATAACACTCTCATCGCAGGACATCTCCATATCTTTAGACATGAGGAAATAACAAAGCCACATAAGTGGGTTGAACCAATGAATAATCAGCACCAAAAAACCGAAGGGTTTGATAATATGGTCCCGTCTTCTTATATGGGTTTGTTCATGTGCTAATATAAAATTCAATTCCTGTTTAGGTATCCCGGTAGGAATATAGATTTTGGGATCGATAAAGCCACAGACAAAGGGAGTAGTAATTTTATCAGTTTCAAATATATTGTCTTTTACAATGGTTGCGGTCTTAATATTGTTTATTACCTTCAAATAGGAAATAATGCTGTAGATAAGTAATACTGCAATGCCAAAAATCCAAATATAACCGGCGATTCCTATTAAGATTTGTATAGGATTTGCACTGGCTATCGGTGTGGCTGGTGGCAGTGATGAATTAATAGCATTATTTACCCCATCAATTCCAATATCAATCAAAGGTTTTTGCATCAAACCAATTCCTCTGGGCACATATTCAACTACCCCTGTGCTTGATTGAGTTTTAAGTGGAAGAAAACTCAAAAAGCTGAAAGAAGAGTTAAAACTAAAGGGAAAAACAAGTCTTACCAATAATGGAAACCATAATACATATGAAAAGACTTTAGGCAACTTTGCCAAGAGGAAACGTATTATTATGATTGCAATAGCTACATAGCTGGCAGTGATGCTCATATTGAGTACAGTAATAAATAATCCGCTCACTTCGTCGCCTCCTCTATCATTTTCTGAATCTCCTCTGCTTCCTTTTTAGACAGCCTCTTGTCTTGGAGAAATGTGGCTAAAAAAACAGGTAAAGAACCGTCGAACTTGTCTTCTAAGAGTGTTTCACTTTCATATTTCTGAACCTCTTCTCGTTTCACCAAGGCAGTAACTGTAGCATTCTCATTTTTCAAAATACCACGCTCAGATAGCTTTCTTATCATTGTATAGGTAGTGGACTTTTTCCAGCCTAACTTTTCTCTACAGACTTTCGTTAACTCGGTAGAATTAATAGGTTCAAGTTCCCAAATAATGTCCATGAATTTATATTCCGCATCAAAAAGCTTCAGATCTTCCATAAAATATCCTCCTTACGGGTTTATTGTAATAAACCTTTTCGTTTTTAGTTTATCGTGATAAACCTATTTTGTCAAGAAGAAAAAGTTGTAAATAACCGACAAAATGGGAACTAATTTCTACCTTTATCGTCTAATATATATAAGGTTCGAAATATTTTTTCGAGGAGGTGCATTGCTTTGAACAGATTAAGAAGTTTTGGTTTTATTTTCGTGGTACTCCTTTTATCGGCCTTAGTTGCTTTTTCTTTCATGAACACCAACATGGCTTTTTCAAGTTCAGTTGACAGTAATATAGAAAAAGAAGACCTACCTGTGGTAGGGTCTTATGAAAAATTAAAAGAGCTTTTAGCCCAGACACAGGCCATGCCCATGTCCATGTATGATGATTTTTCCACAAGAGAAATGGCGATCCCCATAGCTCCTACCATGCAAAAAACTAATGAAACCGCTGCAGTGCCGTCCGGAGATTCAGTGGATTATTCTGGGACAAATGTTCAGGTAGAGGGTGTTGATGAGGCCGATTTAATAAAGACAGACGGTAAATACATTTATCAGGTCAATCGAGGAAAGGTAATCGTGGTAAAAGCTTTTCCCGTTTCGAAAATGGAAATCGTAAACACATTGGATTTTCAAGATGAAAGTTTCACTCCACAGGAATTGTATCTGGACGAGGATTTCCTTGTTGTAATAGGTTCAACATATAAACAAATACCCTTTTTTAAGCGGCAAGATAAAATAGCCCCTGATATTTATCCGCCCAGGTATTCATGTAGAACAGTCAGGGCAATAATTTATGATATCCGCCGGAAGTCCGAGATCAAAAAACTCAGGGAAGTTGAACTTGAAGGTAATTATGTATCTTCCAGAAAAATCGATTCATCATTATATCTTGTGATCAATAAAGGTATAAATTATTATATACTGGAAGACGGCATCGAAAATCCTACACCCTCTTACCGTGATACAGCCGTAAAGGACGACTTTAATAATATTGAATACGATAAAATCCGCTATTTCCCCAAAGGCTTAAAACCCAACTACTTAATGGTTGCAGGTCTTAACCTTGATGATATGGATAAGGAAGTCAATGTCTACACTCTTCTGGGAGCAGGTGAAAATATTTACTCTTCACCGGAAAATTTATATGTGAGTCTGGCAGACAACCGTTACATTGAACCTGAACCGCTGCCCGTGATGCCCTCAAGCGGCATTAAAAGGCCTATTGCACCGGATTATAGCATCTACACACAAATATACAAATTCGCTCTAAACCAAGGACAAGTGAGTTTCAACTGCAATGGTGAGGTGCCCGGCAATTTATTAAATCAATTTTCAATGGATGAATATGAAGGATATTTCCGCATAGCCACTACAACCGGATTTGTCTGGCGCAGTGATGATAATATATCTAAAAACAATGTTTATATACTTGATAAAGACCTGAAGATGAGCGGCAGTTTGGAAGGAATAGCTCCGGGAGAAAAGATATATTCCGTTAGATTTATGGGTGATAAGGGATATATGGTAACTTTCAAAACCGTAGACCCCCTTTTCGTCATAGACTTAAAAGACCCATGTAACCCTGCCATTCTTGGAGCTTTGAAAATCCCGGGCTACAGTGATTATATTCATCCTTACGATGAAAATCATATCATAGGTTTCGGCAAGGATACCATAGAGATTGAGCAAAAGCATATGTATGGAAATACCATTGGCACGACCG
>CAZFME010000146.1:0-4338 GCA_964520055.1 uncultured Clostridia bacterium | reverse complement strand
CCTGTAATGATCTTTGTTGAACTTTGAAAAAAGAAGACCGTTCCTGTAGAATAAAGCTGTGGTGGAAAACGGCACGTTTAAAGCCACAGAATAAACTATAGGGGGTCTTCCATAATGAAGTATAATCAAAATTCTAAGATTTTGCAAGTGACAGAAAGTACCTTGGTTATTGGGGTAGATATAGCCAAGAAGGAGCACTATGCACGTGCGTTTGACTGGCGGGGAATTGAGCTCGATAAGGTGATCAGCTTCAAATCAACCTACCAGGGCTTTAAAAGATTTGAAGAGTGGGCAGAAGAGTTGGCGGCCAAATACTGCAAGGACAAAGTCATAGTAGGGTTGGAGCCAACAGGTCATTACTGGTATACATTTGCACAGGAGATTCTCACACAAGGATTTATGGTAGTACAGGTAAACCCATATCATGTAAAGAAAGCAAAAGAACTAGACGACAACTCACCGAGTAAAAGCGATCGTAAAGATCCCAAGACCATCGCTATGCTAGTAAAAGATGGCAGATATCAGATACCATACATGCCCCAAGGAATCTTCGCCGAGCTTAGGAAAGCCAATAACCTGCGGGAGGAATGGCTAGAGAAGTCATGGACCGTTAAAAACAAGGTTCAAAGATGGATAGACACATACTTCCCGGAATTTCCAGACGCATTCAAGAGTTGGGAAGGAAAAGCAGCCCTTCTGACACTAGCAGAGATACCGCTTCCCGATACGATAACGAAGCTCCCTGCAGAGGAAATAGTGGGTATCTGGAGAACGGGAGTAAAGCGTGCTGTAGGGCTAAAGCGAGCCCATGAGCTGAAGGAAGCAGCGATGTATAGTGTTGGGGTCAAAGAGGGTACTGAAATGGCACTCTATGAAATACGCCTGCTGATTAAGGAGTACTATGAAATTCAAAGTGTCCTCGAAGCTATAGAGGCGCAGTTGGAAGAGTTAGTAATGGCTGTTCCTGGTGCGGCAAGGCTGTTGGAGATCAAGGGTATTGGGATTAAGACGGCAGCAGGCTTCCTGGCAGAGATCGGGGATATCAGTCGATTTGATCATCCAAAACAAATTATCAAACTGGCTGGATTGAATCTTCGTGAGAATAGCTCTGGAACCCATAAGGGTCAGACAACCATTACCAAAAGAGGTCGAAGCAGGTTAAGAGCTATACTGTTCAGGGCAATGCTTCCGCTTGTAGCTAAGAACGCTGAATTTAATGCTATGCATAAGATTTACACAACCAGAAAAGAAAATCCATTAAAGAAGAAGCAGTCCTTGATAGCACTATGCGGTCGATTCATTAGAATTGCCTATACGCTCATCACAAGGAATGTAGAATACAATCCGGAAAAAGCACTAGGCGGCCTAGCCCTTGCAGATACCCCCAAAGCAGCATAGAGTAGCTTTGCTTAAGGGTCACGGCCTGTCAGGAAGTCATTCCTATGGGGTCGTCCCGCTGACAGGCCTACAGCGTGTGATAGCTCTGGTTGAGCGATGGGCATGGATGCGGGGATGTATACAGAGCATTACCCATCGCCAAATTAGTCGATTGTATCACACGCTTTGCTCATGGGTCTTGCCCCTGAGTCGGTCTAACGGGCCTTGAGCTCAGGGACAGAAACGAAGATGTATACAACAGGGACGTATTAAGTTAAATTTCGCTCTTTAACATCCGCAGATTTGTTCTGCGAGAGAGGCAGGAATGCGTTTCACACACTTTGTGAACCTCTTGAGACTGGCTAATCAGGCGGGTGATGAAGATAAGTATTCTTTAACAATTAATGATAGCACCTTGAAAAAAGAGAGCTGATAGTCGGCAGGAATTTATTCCATGAGGGCGCATAGACGACCCAGTAAAGGAGCATGGCCGACATCCACCTCACGGATAGGCAGAACGAAGGAATTTAGGCCAAGAGCCAGCGAGACATGGGAGGGTATGCCACCTGAGTTTATGTGGAACAATCAGGGCCAAAATAAAAGTAAAAAAGTACGCAGTTTATTAAAGGCACCTATTTTCCCATATTTCAGGCAACAAAGCATTCAAATGCGTTATATCCGTGAGTGGTTCTCTTAACAACAAAGTGTAATCCTAAGATTGAGAGAGGATACGAGAGTAAGTGAAAGATAATAGAAGGAGTATCTTTTAGAAAATCACAAAAGGTTAATGAAAGCAAAGGAAAAAGCATATCTCGCAACAATACCCCAAGTTTCGCTAACTGAAAAGGAGCAGAATATAATTGTCGGTAGTATCCTCGGAGATGGATCATTATCCTTTTCACCTCGAAGCAGAAATGCGCACTACCGGGAACATTATTCATATAAGCAAAGAGAATACCGAATATGGAAAATGAATAGTATAGATTCTATACAATTTCGTATAGAAAAAGATGTGCATCTAAAATCACCTAGCCACCCCATATTTACAGAGTTATATAATCAGTTTTATTACCATGGGAGAAAAACTATCACTTCAGCTAATGTCAAACTTTTGACGCACCCGATCGGACTTGCCTGCTTGTATTTAGATGATGGAACTCTTATGATTAGTGCACAATGTAGACGGTACAATAACGTATACATTACTCCATCAATTGGCCTAGCAACTATGTGCTTTAGCGGTGATGAATGTGAAATATTGAAACAGCATATATTAGATAAGTTTTCAATTGAGTTTAAAGTCAAAAAGTACCCATCTACTAAAGGCTATATTTTGGTATGTCAAAAGATTGATGATGTGTATAAGTTTTATGAAACTATACATCCATTTTGCTGCTCCATAAAATCAATGAGGTATAAATGGGATATAGAATATCGGCTTGCACAGGAATACTTCAAACAAAAACAAAAATATGGTTGTGAATATAATATCCGAATTAGTCATACTGATGATATCTCCCCGAACTATTCACCAAATGAAGAAGCCAAAATGATTCAAATGAAAAAAGATGGCTTTTCCGATAGAGAAATAGCCCAATCAATAGGACGTACATATTGGGGAGTAGTAGATAAGTTAAGAAGAATACGTCAGGCTGGTAAATTGTAAAAAAAGAAGCCAGAAGAAAACCTTCTGACTCCCCCGTTATAAAATTATACTTAATAATAGAGAGTTCAATTATTACCTTAATAACTGAAGCACTCCTTGAGGTGCTTGGTTTGCTTGCGGACCATCAAATAGCTTTCGCTATCTGCCAGACTATATCTTCAACCAAATATTTGGTTGTCGGGCACTTCGAGGGCACCTCAGCCCCTATGGATTTCATCACCGTACAAATAAAATTGCCTTAGGTGGTACATCCTAGTCGTTGAACCTTCTCCAACCTTTCGGTACAGGAGCTCGGCTGCTGATTGTCCAATCTCACTTATTTTCAGACCATCACGATTACTGTTTCCAGTTGCGTTGTGGTTAAACGAGCTTAAGGAGGTTCCAGCAATTCACCCGATTTGCTATTAGAGATTACTCTCTAAAGGACCCTGTATCAACTATCTAAGGAGTTGTAATACTCCGTTCGGTAATTGATTTGCTTGAGCCAACATAGCTTGAGCTGCTTGTTGAAGGATGTTGTTCTTTGTGAACTCCATCATTTCTTTAGCCATGTCTACGTCTCTGATTCTAGATTCTGCAGCTTGTAAGTTTTCAGCAGCATTGTCTAAGTTTTTAACTGTATGCTCTAGACGATTTTGAATAGCACCTAGTTCAGATCTTTGATTTGAAACTTTATTTATAGCGTCATTAATTGTTTGAATAGCAGCATTTGCGCCAGATTGAGTTAGTACTCCTACTACCCCTTCTGTAGCGAAGTCACCAATAACATCTTTTTCTAAGTCTTTAAGGCCTAATCCTTCAACAGTCATAGCATCTATAGTTACTTTCATATTTTGTCCACTATTTGCACCTATATGGAATACTTTATCTTGGAACTCGCCATTTAATAATGTTTGAGTATTAAATTGTGTTCTAGTAGCTATACCACTAATTTCCTCTAATAATTGATTAACTTCTCTTTGCATAGCTTGTCTATCTACTGAAGTCATATTAGTATCATTTGCTGATTGTACTGCTAGTTCTCTCATTCTTTGTAGAATTGCATGAACTTCGTCTAGTGCACCTTCAGCTGTTTGAATTAGGGAAATACCATCTTGGGCATTTTTTGAAGCCATGTTCAGACCTCTAATTTGAGCTCTCATTTTTTCTGAGATGGATAGTCCTGCTGCGTCGTCTCCAGCTCTGTTTACTCTAAATCCTGAGGATAGTTTTTCTAAGGATTTAGCAGTTCCTGAATTATTGATACCTAATTGTCTGTTGGCGTTCATAGCCATAATGTTGTGATTAATTCTCAT
>CAZFME010000145.1:0-4397 GCA_964520055.1 uncultured Clostridia bacterium | reverse complement strand
TTCAGAGCATTTCCTGCAATGCTGCAGCAAACCCTTCTAAACAATGGCCTTTCAGATAAAGGAATCATAGTCTGTGAATCCTATGATGAAGAAATTATCGAAAAGGCCTATACACCTTATGACAACTTGAGTTTAGTCGTTACTCTAAAAGCTGACGGAAGCATGGACAGAAAGATAGTAGCCAGCATAGTCCATGCAATGGCTGCAAAAGACAGCATGGAAGAACTTACAAAAATCTTCACATCTTCCACACTGCAAATGGTAAGTTTCACTATAACAGAAAAGGGGTACTCACTTACCGATTCAAATGGAAATTACTTTCAAAGTGTACTAGAAGATATGCACTTCTTTTCCCAAAACCCCAAGACCCTTATGGGAATGATAGCCTTTCTATGTTATAAGAGATATTTAGCAGGAAAACATCCCATTGCATTAGTAAGTATGGACAACTGTTCCCACAATGGTTCAAAACTATACAGTGCCATAAAAACCTTTGCTGACACTTGGGTAGAAAATGGACAGGCTGACCAAGGATTTTTAGATTACATAAGCAATCCGATGCTGGTATCATTTCCTTGGACCATGATAGACAAAATAACACCTAGGCCTTCAGAACAAGTAAAAGCAATGCTAGAATCTGATGGATTTGAAGGTGCTGACATCATAAAAACAGCAAAAAATACATATGTATCTTCATTTGTAAACGCTGAGCAAACCCAATACCTGGTAATAGAAAATACATTCCCCAACTCAAAACCACCACTTGAAAAAGCTGGTGTCATTTTTACCGATAGACAAACCGTAGACAAAGTAGAAAAGATGAAAGTTTGCACCTGCCTAAACCCCCTGCACACAATTTTAGCGGTATATGGCTGTCTCTTAGGCTACACTTCGATATCAGAGGAAATGAAAGACAAACACCTTAAAACATTCATAGAAAAAACAGGATATGAAGAAGGTCTTCCTGTAGTAGTAGACCCAGGCATAATAAAACCGGAAGATTTCATAAAAGAAGTAATCGAAGAGCGTTTCCCCAACCCCTTTGTGCCAGATACACCACAGCGAATAGCCTGTGACACATCCCAAAAAATCCCGGTGCGCTTCGGTGAGACCCTAAAGGCATACATTGCTACCAGAAAAAGGGATATTTCAAAACTTAAATATATACCATTATTCTTTGCAGGCTGGCTAAGATACCTTATGGGAGTGAACGATAAAGGCAACTTCTTTACACCCAGCCCCGACCCCATGCTTGAAAAATTGCAGGGCTATATAAAGGATATATCTCTTGGAGATAAGGGTCCTTTTACAGATGCTTTAAAGCCTATACTGTCAGACAGCAACATATTTGGTGTAAATCTTTATGAATACAACCTAGCATCAAAGGTTGAGGGTATGTTTGAAGAACTTGCGGTCGGCAAGGGTGCTGTGAGGAAAACCCTTGATAAATATATCAAGGGTTAAATATTGATTTGTATTTGGCTGTTGCAGATATGCAAATAGCCGAAGTAAATAAAAAGGGGAGGAAAATAATGAAAAGGTTTTTGTCATTACTACTGGTGTTTTCCTTGATTATGGTCCTTATGGCAGGCTGTTCAGGCGGCTCGCCCGAGCCTGAAGGTGACGGAGATGCAGTTCCTGCAGAAGATGACAAGGTTTACAAGCTAAAAATGTCAACACAGCTGAATGAAACACATCCAATGGTAGACGGATTTAAAGAACTGGCAAAAAGACTTGAAGAAAAGACCAATGGCAAGCTTGCAATGGAAGTGTATACCAGTGCACAGCTTGGTTCTGACGAAGACGTAATTGAGCAGGCCATTCAAGGTGTGAATGTAGCCGTGCTCACGGACGGTGGCAGGATGGGCAACTATGTAAAGGAAATGGGAGTAATCGGTGTAGCATATTTTGCTGATAACTATGATGATGTATTGAAGGTTACGCAAAGTGAAATATTCAAGGAATGGGAAAAACGGTTAGCTGAGGAAAATGATATCAGGGTGCTCTCGTTTAACTGGTATGATGGTGCGAGACATTTTCTTACAAACAAACCCGTTAAAACCCCTGCAGATCTTAAAGGTGTAAGAGTCAGAACACCGGGTGCACCGGTGTGGTCAGAGTCTGTCAAGGCAATGGGTGCTACACCTGTTTCAATGCCATGGACAGAGGTTTATCAAGCCATGCAGCAGAAGGCAATTGACGGAGCCGAAGGCCAGCATACAGCTTCCTATACATCAAGGCTTTATGAGGTTATCAAATATATAGACAAGACAGCTCATTTCCAACTTGTAAACGGAATTATTGTCGGTGAGAAATGGTTCAAAACACTACCTGAAGAATACCAGCAGATACTACTGGATGAAACAAAGGCTGTTGCTGCTAAAAATGCAAGACTTATAGAAGAACTTTCAGATGAATACGAATCAAAGATGGTTGAGGCTGGCATGGAAGTGGTAGAAGTTGATATAGAAGCATTTAAAGCAGCAGCGGATAAAGCTTATGATATCTTGGGATTCAGGGAACTCAGAGACGAGATTTATGCTCAAATTGGAAAAAAATAACTGGAGTGACAAAGATGAAAGCGCTTTATAAAAAATTTTGCGAGTTTGAAGAAATCCTGGTTCAGACCTTTTTGTGTGCTATTGTATTTCTAGTGTTTTCATCAGCTATATGCCGTGCATTAAGGGTGCCTATTAACTGGGCCATTGATCTTTCCTTGCTTCTTTTTGCTTGGACAGTATTTCTGGGAGCTGATATGGCTCTCAGAAATACTGACCTTGTAAGGATAGATTTTGTAATTAAGCACATGTCACCAAGCACGCAAAAGGTACTTTATATACTTTGGCAGATTATTATAATTATTTTTCTGGCTTCGCTGGCGTGGTACGGTGTACCATTATCACTGGAAAGTTCAAAACGATTATTTCAAACACTGGGAATTAGCTATTCCTGGGCTACAATAAGTGTGCCGGTGGGATCCGTTCTCATGATAATAACATCAGGGATAAAACTTTATAGAGTAGTAAAAAACCCGGTTGTAAAGGCAAGGTGAGTTTATGTTACTAGTATTGATAATATTTTTAGCTTTGCTGGCACTTGGTATGTCGGTGGCCTTTTCCATAGGTGTTGCCGGTGTAGTATTTTTTCTGATGACACCTGAAATACCTTTTTCAATAGTTGTTCAGAGGGTCGTAACCTCAACTCAGTCTTTTACATTATTAGCAATTCCACTGTTCATTTTCGCCGGTAATTTGATGAATAACACGGGTATTACTGAAAGACTTATAAAATTGTCAGATGTATTAACTGGGCATATGTACGGAAATATAGCCCAGATAAGTGTTGTCCTCAGTACCTTGATGGGTGGTGTATCCGGTTCGTCAACGGCAGATGCGGCTATGGAAACACGAATTCTTGGACCCGAAATGCTTAAAAAAGGTTATTCAAGAGGTTACAGTGCGGCTGTTAACGGCTGGACATCATTGATAACTTCAACAATTCCTCCCAGCATGGGATTTGTAATTTACGGTTCAATCGGTGAAGTATCCATAGGCAGGCTATTTGCCGGTGGTATTGTACCCGGATTTATGATGATGGGAGCATTAATGATAGCCGTATCTATATCCGCAAAAAGACGCGGATACATGCCTGCAAAAGAAAAACGGGCTTCAGTAAAGGAAGTGCTCATCGCTTTTAAGGAAAGTATTTGGGCTCTTATTTTCCCCGTCATACTAATCGTTGGAATACGTTTCGGTGTTTTTACACCTTCGGAAGCCGGCGCCTTTGCAGCAGTTTATGCCATTTTTGTCGGTGTAGTGATATATAAAGAGCTTACATGGGAGGCATTTAAGCGGACGCTAAAGGACAGTGCTATGGATATTGGTGCAATCATGCTTATTATTGCACTTTCCGGCATAATTGGTTATGGAATTGTTTATGACGGAGTATCCCAGAAAATAGCTATATTACTTACAAGCATAACTTCAAATCCCGTACTTCTTCTATTAATAATCATTGTGTTTCTTATAATAGCCGGCATGTTTGTTGAAACCACGGTTATAGCATTACTTCTTACACCTATACTGTTGCCGGTTGTTACAAAAGTGGGAATAGACCCGGTGCATTTTGGTGTTATTATGATGACTAATGTCACTATGGGGATCATGACACCACCTCTAGGAGTGGCCTTATACACAGTATCATCATTGATGGAATGTCCGCCTGAAGAAACCGTAAAGGAATCAATACCATTCTTTATCGCATATATGGTGGTAGAGGTATTGCTGTTACTTTTCCCGCAATTGGTTCTTTTCGTTCCCAATCTAATATTTGGCTAATGGAGGTTGATTGCACTTGAAAATGGTTTTTAGATGGTTTGCCGGCGGGTATGATAAAAT
>CAZFME010000144.1:0-4422 GCA_964520055.1 uncultured Clostridia bacterium | reverse complement strand
CAGAGTTTATCATAATGTGGCAAGTTACAGGCAGAAAATGCAGGAAAGAGGTATAATTCCGGAAGATATTAATAGCTTAAAAGACCTAAAGATACTGCCATTTACTGACAAACAGGATTTAAGAGATAACTACCCTTATAATATGTTTGCAGTACCCCTTGAAGAAATCATCAGGATTCACGCTTCTTCAGGTACTACCGGAAAGCCGACGGTAGTCGGTTATACCCGTAGAGACATAGCCAATTGGGCGGAGCTTGTGGCCCGGTGCCTTACAATGGGTGGCGGTAAGCGGGATTCTGTAGTCCAAATTTCCTACGGTTACGGTCTTTTCACGGGAGGACTCGGTTTTCATTACGGTGCGGAAAAATTGGGTGCAGTAGTAATACCCACATCTGGCGGTAACACCCGCCGTCAAGTAATGCTAATGAAGGACTTAAAAACCGAGATTCTGGCATGCACACCATCCTATGCCTTATGTATTATTGAAACCCTTGAAGAGATGGGCATAAAAAGGGATGAGTTGAATCTAAAAGCAGGAATTTTCGGAGCAGAGCCATGGTCTGATAACATGCGTAAAGAACTCGAGGAAAAATTAGGTATTAAGGCCTTAGACATATACGGATTAAGTGAGGTTATAGGTCCAGGTGTTGCCTGTGAATGTATTGAGCAGCAAGGCCTTCATATTTTTGAGGACTTTTTTATTCCTGAGATAATCGATCCGGTTACAGAAGAAACTTTGCTCGAAGGAGAAAAAGGGGAGCTGGTAATTACTACCATTGACAAGGAAGGTCTACCGGTGATTCGATACAGGACCAGGGATATAACATCACTTTCTTATGATACCTGTGATTGTGGTAGAACTCATGCTCGAATCGGGAAACTCTTGGGCAGGACAGATGATATGCTCATTATTCGGGGTGTCAATGTATTTCCGTCTCAGATTGAAAGTGCCTTGATGGCCACCGGTGATGCCGAGCCTCATTACTTAATAATTGTAGATCGAGTGGATAACCTTGATTCCATTGAGGTTTGGGTGGAAGTTTCAGAGAAGTTGTTTGCAGACGAGGTTAGGAAACTAGAGCAGGTTCGTAAAAAAATCGCATCGGATATATACACTACTTTGGGAATCAATGTCAATGTGAAACTGGTGGAGCCCCACACTATCGAACGGAGTGAAGGCAAGGCAAAAAGGGTTATTGACAAGAGAAAGATATAAAGCAAACTTGAACAAAAAAAGATCGGAGGGGTTTTATGTTTGTTAAACAGATATCGGTGTTTTTAGAGAACAAACCTGGGAAACTTTCTCAAGTTACTGACATCCTAGAGAAAAACAACATTGACATCAGTGCCATATCTATTGCCGATACTACTGAATTTGGCATATTACGAATGATTGTAAACAAACCTGAAGAGGCGGTGGCAGTTATAAAATCGGCAAGATTTCCGGTAAATACCACCGAAGTTTTGGCTGTTGAAGTTTCAGATAAACCCGGTGGTTTAAACTTTGCCCTTCAAGTGCTGAATAAAGCCGGTGTGAGCATCGAGTATATTTACTCTTTTATAAAGCGAAATGGAGATCGAGCCCTCATACTGTTCCGTGTTGAACAACCGGCCAGGGCTGTGGAGGCTTTACAATCAGCCGGAGTAAAGCTTTACACTAATGAGGAAATAAGTTTACTTTAAACCATTACAGGTAACATACCTTGAGGCTTTCTCGATAAAGCGGACATACCAAAGTTAGCTTCCACAGGTTTTCTGCCATGAGCACATCTTCTCAATCGGGAATTCGGAGCTATGTTCTTCAATAAACTTATAGCTTACTTCTGATTGCTCGTGGCGAGGATGGCTGTGGTTTTTTTAATATTGCGACAGTCTCCTTCAAGTCAGCAATTCGATTTTAGCTGCCTTGAGCTTCTAATATTCTTGATGCCTTTTGCTTTGAAGAATTGAGCCAGTTACGCAGGCTCTGGATGCTAAATAAAAAACAAAATTTATCTGAATAGCGAGAATATAATGGTAGTGCAGATTAAACGCAAAATTAAAAAAACATATTGACATCAAAAACTCACCATGGTATAATTTAACTTATAAAAAACGGAGTTACGTTCCGCACAGCGGATAAATAAACACAGGGGGTTACTATTTAACATGGCAAAGGTTATATCCTTGGTACCAAAGGATAGATTTATTACAACTGGTGTTACAATACCACATTACTTAGATTTTATTTTTTCAGAAACGAGAAACGAGAATGAAATTGTCGAATTATGTAAGTATGCTGACTTTATCTTTGCATCATCAGGGACAACTTATATTAGCGCCGGGACTATCAAGCAAATAAATACAATTCGTATGATTCAGATAGATGGAGTTGGTTATGAAAAGGTAGATGTTGAATTTGCTGCAGAACACAATTTACCAGTGGCAAATAACGCGGGTGTCAATTCTACAACAGTGGCGGAGTCTGCCCTTGGGATGATTATTGCGCTACAGCGTCGTTATCTGATTGCTGATAAGTGGATTAAGCAAGGGAGATATGAAGAAATGCACCGCCGATTCGTTGCCGAAGGTCTGCACGAACTAGCCGACAAAAAAGTTGGATTAATTGGTCTAGGTGCAATTGGAACAGAGTTAGCAAAGCTATTACATATACTTAATGCAGATATTTATTATTATGATTTGGTTTGGAAATCTCCTGAGGTGGAAGCGGAAATCGGTATAAAACGCATGACTTTGGATGATATTCTAACTGAATGTGATATTGTCAGCTTACATACTCCACTGACAGAACAAACCAAAAACATGATTAATGAGAAAGCATTACTTAAAATGAAGAAATCGGCAATTCTAATTAACACATCACGTGGAGAAATCATTGTTCAAACTGCATTGGCAAAAGTTCTCGAGTCCGGTCATCTGGCAGGTGTCGGAATCGATACAATTTATCCGGAACCACCGTCAAATACCCATCCGCTGCTAAATCTTTCTAAAACAGCAAAGGAAAGAATTATGTTAACACCACATATAGCCGGGGTTACTCTTGGTGCATTTAAGAGAATGCTTGTCAATAGCATTGATAATTTTAACAGGGCATTGGCAGATGAACCACTGATTAACGTTGTTAACGGAATCCCTAAAGCACGCAACAATTAATTATTGCTGTGAGTTAAGACAATTCAAGGAGGCAGTACATATGCGTAAACTAATATCGGCAAATGAAGTAATAGCTAGAGGTGCCTATGAAACCGGTGTAAAGGTAGCAGTGGCCTATCCTGGAACACCGAGTAAGGAAATACTGAAAAATAAGTGCCAACATGAAGAAATTGATTGTGAGTAGGCTTCTAACGAAAAGGTGACTCTGGAGGTTCGAAGGGGTGAGTTAAGATTCTCGGTGCAACTAGTCCCGTGGTTATGACATCCAGAGCAGATATTGCTGAAGGTAAAGTAAACGCTATCGCGATGGCTTATTTAATCGGATTTCAAATTTAATGAGAGGAGATTACAATGACCGAAAAGGAAAAAGTGAATTCTAATAAGTTATCTTCAGAAACAGTTTCCGGTGAAGAACAAATGAGAGCAATAAGTGGAATGTCAGAAGAAGAAATAATGGCAATGAAGCGGGAAACACAAGAGCTTATGGAAGAAATTGATACAGAAAGTAAGACGAGAATCTATACAGGACCATGGAAAACATTTTTACTGGGATTCTCAGTATTCTGGGTTGTTTTTCAGCTGTATTTTACTACCATCGGAACTATGGAAGCTATTACATTGCGTGCACTACATGCAACCTTTTTATTAGTATTCTGTTTTATGCTTTACCCAGGGCATAAAAAACAAAATAGAAAAAGGAAAATGCCAACCATTATTGATTTAATATTAATTGCTACTACATTATATGTATTCTTCTATTTTGTTATGAACTACTCAAGAATTGCCCTCACAGGCGGTTTTGTCACACCTTTTGAAAATCTTTTAGGGGCTATAGCAATTATTCTTGTATTTATTGCGGCAAGGAGGGCTGCGGGTAGTCTTGTATGGCTTGCAGCAATTTTCCTTGCATATAATTTTATAGGGCAATGGATTCCTGGAACCCTTGGTCATGCCGGTTTTAGAGCTTCAAGGTTAATCGGGCATATGTTTTGGAGTAGTCAAGGGATCTTTGGAGCTGGAATTGGAGTTTCAGCTACATATATATTTGTATTTGTGCTGTTTGGCTCCTTCTTAAACCATAGTGGTTTTAGTAATTTCATCAATAATGTTTCTCTCACTCTGGTTGGAAGAAGTCCTGGCGGACCGGCTAAAGTAGGAGTCGTTGCCAGTGGTCTTATGGGTATGATCAATGGTTCTGCTATTGCTAATGTGGCAACAACCGGATCTATTACTATTCCTATGATGCAAAAAAGTGGATATAACTCAGAT
>CAZFME010000143.1:0-4451 GCA_964520055.1 uncultured Clostridia bacterium | reverse complement strand
GATGAAATGCGTGAGGGTTTTAACCTGTTTGCACGGGATTACCGATGGTGTTACTTGCCGGATATGGATGGCTACGAGTCATTCTTTGATACAACCCACTACGCTGATTCCTTTGGCTATTCAAATTTTGCTGATGCGGTTTTTTATGTGCTGCAGTATATGAAATGTCCTGAAAAGATGAGTGATGAAGCCATGCAAAATGCCGTGGAAAGCCTATTTGTAGCTAAGGACAGCAGTGATAAGGACATGCCGCCTCGTGAGAAAATGCCCCATCAGGCTTACTCAAAATTCGCAAAATACGAGGACGGTTATTATTCGCCATGGCCGGAAGGTGGATTAGATCATAACAGGATGTTCTATTTACTTACGGGCATGGACATTGCACAGGATGGAAACCATGTGGCCTATATCACTGTCCGCGCAAAAAGCTACTATTTTAATGATCCGGACGTCTATGAGGCGGGAGATAATGAAAAGTGGCTGGCAGAGAAATCAAAGGAGGTGGGAGTTTCTGATTTGCAGGCTGCTACAAAACTTATTGCAAGTGGAGAGATGGAAGGACTTAAAGGAGACAGTGAATTTGAAACAACAATCTATATTAAATTCAGCGGACAAAATCCATACGGTTATGATCCGCACTTTGTATCCAATATAATAATTGGGCTATAAACTAAAAAAGGTGAGAGATAATCTCATCTTTTATTAAAAATGGGGGGATATTGCACTCCGACTATTTAGTTTGTTGTGCAATATTCCTTTTTTTCTATTGACTACTCAAAGTAAGATTAGTATAATAAATTATACAAAACATACTTAACATATATAACATACTGGGGGGTCAAATTATGACAAAACCAAAAGGTAAACATGCTTGGACAGCGAAGGTTGGAGAAAAGGGACAAATTGTAATTCCCAAAGAGGCGCGAGAGATTTTCGATATTAAACCGGGAGACACGTTACTCCTGCTTGGCGATGAGGCGCAAGGAATTGCCATTGTAAAAAATGATGTATTTATTAGCTTTGCCGAGGATATATTGAAAGCACAAAACCCTAAGGAAGAATAAATGCTATCAAAATCACATTTTTAGGAGTGAGTATATGGAAAAGAAAAAAGTAGTGATAGTCGGTGGTGGTATTTCCGGGCTCACAGCGGGTATTTATTCCCTAAAGGCTGGGTTTGAGACTGAAATATATGAAAAGAACAGAATTGTAGGCGGTGAGTGCACGGGCTGGGATAGGGAAGGTTATCATATCGACAACTGTATCCATTGGCTAATCGGGACCAAAGAAGGTTCATCTCTTAATAATATTTGGAAAGATGTTGGCGCTTTAGAAGATGACGTAGAAATCATTCAATCAGATAAAATGTACACTTCAGAACTGGATGGTGAAAAAATAACTCTCTGGAAAGACCTTGAGCGCACGGAAAAAGAATTGATAGCTTTATCTCCTGAGGATGAAATTGAAATCAAAAAGCTTATAAAATATGTAAGAATGTCGGAAAATATTGGAATTCCGGCAGACAAGCCCCCGGAGATGATGGGTACCTTAGACTATATCAAATTAGGAAGCTCAATGAAAAATGCAATTAGGTTATTTAAAGAATTAGAAGGAAAAGACACAAATGATTTGATGAATTGTTTTAAGCATCCTCTAATAAAATGTATGATTTCTGATTTTTGTACAAAAGAATCTTTAGCAAATTCATTTCCACTGGCTTATGGCAATTTTGTTTCCGGAGACGGAGGTATACCGAGAGGCGGATCACGGGCAATGGCACTTCGCATGCAGAGAAAATTTGAAAGCTTGGGTGGTAAAGTATTTACCAATGCCGATGTTACAAAAATTGAAATAGACGATAATAGAAAAGCTTCAGGTATTGGTTTGGCTAATGGAGAGCATATTGGTGCGGATTATATTATTTGTGCTTGTGATACAGCTTATACCTTTGGGCATTTACTTGATAAATCATATATGGATCCAATCCTCCGGGAAATGTATGCAAATAGAAAAGCATACCCTGTCTACGGCATGTTCCAAGTAGCCTTTGCAGTTGACAGTCATATTGATGCCATAGGCGGAGACGTTATGCTTGATTGTAGTGACATAAAGGCTGCAGATTGGATGAATAATAGGATGACTATAAAATCATATGCTTATGAACCGAGCTTTGCTCCTGAAGGAAAACAAATCGTACAGGTTCTTATTGGATTACAAGAAGATGCGTATGACTATTGGATGGAACTTTATAAAAATAAAGATGAATATAAAAGCAAAAAAGAGGAACTTACCAATAAGGTGCTTAAGAAAATCGAGGAAAGATTTACAGAATACAAAGGCAAAATGAAAATTCTAGATACGTGGACGCCGGTAACATATCATTGCTATTGCAATGCCTATAAAGGATACAATCAGAGCTTTATGATTACTAAACACAGTGCAAAAAATCCCTATCCATCGGCATACATCAAAGGACTTGATAATGTTGTTCTTGCAGGCCAATGGATTAATCCACCCGGTGGCCTGCCAGGTGCAGCTATTCAGGGCAAATACTCTATTCAGAGAATCCTAAAAAAAGAGAAACGGAGTATTAAGATAAAAACAGGTGATTTTACTCAATTTTAGAGGAATTTTATATTTACCATCGAATAATAACATTAAGAACAATATTAAAAGTGATTCGTTTAGGTATTCATTTGCTACCCCTCTCCCGGAAAGAGGAACTGATATGAGATATATCTTGGAACTACTTGGGTATAGAAGCAGTAAAACGACCAACGGTAGAAATTTAGGTCTGATTCAAAATCCATGGGATAGGTTTGTTCAAAACAGATTAGGTATAGGGAGTATTCGCGACATTGTGTCGTGAATATTTCTGTTTTAGGAGTATCTACGACACAGTGTCGGGAAAAAGATGTTGGATGACAAACTTTATTGAGTTGGTCTCTTAAGAGGGGGAGTAATATTAGTATCTTGCTATTTCATTTTGACTATCTTAAAGTATTTTGGAGTGTGAGATTATGAGGAATAGACGTAAAATAGTATTTGTAACTATTATAATATTAGTAATTACATTAGCCGTCTCCAAATATTATCAGAACCTAAAAATGTATAAAGAGTATGCTGATGAAAAACTTAATTGGAACTTTTACATGGTTTGTGATTATATGATAAAATCGAATGCAGTTATTGAAAATGCTATTAAAAATGAGTATATTTTTGAAACAGATTTAGAATATCTAAACAGTCAATTCCCCGCATATTTACGAAGTTTATATGAAATTAATGACATATCAAGAAAGTTTAATGAATTTGATTTTTTTAGTGTTGGTACTGGATATGATTTTAACAGGGAGTATTCTCGCTTTTATTCTCGTATTGATAATCTATTTGGTAATCGAGAATACGATGCTTACTCCACGGAAAAATATCAATTAAGTCAAAGTGATTTAGATGTGTTTCAACAATCTTATGAATATGCTTTCAAGGTTGTTAAGATTATAAAAAATCACATAGAGTATTACAATATGTTTGATATAGTAATGATAGAAATCAATGAAACAGGAAGAACTCAACTGATAAAAGAATACAAAGAAGAATATCTTGTTCCTTGGCCCGATAATAAAACTGGTAGTGCAGCAATGGTATCAACTTACGAAGATGGAACTGTAACTGAAACGCCAGTAGAAGTACCTAGATATGATTATCCCAAACAACCTTTCGTAAGAATAAATGACAGAGAGTGGATAAATATTTATAAAGAGATTTATTTACTTAATATTGATACAATTAAATAATTTGAGATATGAATATGAGAAGCAAATAGAGAGCCCGTTGAAGTGAGTTAATCAACGCACATAACAAACTATTTTCGCTATTCCTGAAGTTTTCCAAGGCTATGAAATCAAATATGAGTATATCAACGGAATGACGTTCATTAAAGGGGACCAAGCGGTCAACTGCCCAATAACGCATGATGATCAGGCACTATATGTGTTAAATGGGGCAGGGAAAGACTTTACAAAGTTTTATCTAGATAATGATACGGGGGAATTAGTCATTTGCAAAAACATAGTTTCGCCCAAACAAAGGAACAAACCCTATTTTCAGATAGTAAAGGTTCCCAAGCGTCAATACGAAACTATTGTCTGTAATGATAAAGTGAAGGTAAGAATACTGTATATGTACATGGGCAGACAATCTACTCTATTAGAATATGATCTCAATAGTAGAGAAACAAGTGTTGTTTCGCATACATTTATCGGAAAAGTAATTTCAACCCTAGCTTAGTCATAAAACTATCCCATTAAAAACCATATATTGGTAAAACCAATAATTATAATAAAAGATAGAGAGGGATCAATGTCTCCTCTAGCCCTTCTAAAAGGCTTGCCGCTGCTTTGGGATACCGGTGCTCTAGCTTGCCCACAATATCCATTAGTTTGCTTTTT
>CAZFME010000142.1:3166-4589 GCA_964520055.1 uncultured Clostridia bacterium | reverse complement strand
AGTGTCAAGGATGTAGCAATATATGATATTGACGGAGACGGGCAAAAGGAATTGATTATAGTATGTTTGAGCACTGTGTATATCTACAGCTGGAAAGCCGGGAGAATCATTTTAGAATGGAATCAGACAGTTCCCAATGGTGCTTTTTGTGTAATAGCCGGTGAACTGAATCAAAAAGGTTACGGTGAGATAGTCGTAGGTACCATCTACGGATACATCTATGTATTCGAAGCCCGTCGTGACCGGCATCATGGAAAACTATGGGTGGGTAAAGTCCAGGCCATAATCCAAGATACGGTGACCATACCTAATGGAAAACCCGATGCGGCCAGGGGAGTTGAAGCTAAAGCCAAATTTTGCATAGATGAAGTAAAGGTGATACATGATAAAGTTATCGTTGACGGTGAAGTCACGGCAAAAATCCTGTATGTGGCAGCTTTACCGACTCAACCGGTACATTTTTTTGAGGCCACATTTCCATTTTTGGAGTTTATTCATCTCTGTGGGGCATCGCCCGGTATGCAGGCTTTGGTATATTTCAATGTAGAACATATAAGTGTAGATGCGGTGAGCCCTAGAATGGTTAAAATTACAATATTGTTCGAAATGCTCGTAAAACTGGTACCCTTTTATTACGATCCTTAAACAAGACTTCATTAAGAGGGTTGAATCCCCCTCTTAACGTTAGTCGAGTCCATACTGGACTTAACCGACCTTTGGCGCTCGCTGCTTATAGAGGCGGCGGCCTTAGGGCGGGTTAGTTCAGTGTTAAATCCTTACAGGTGACAGGGGACGGTAGATTGTGTGAAAACCTGCCAAGCCATTTTTTATGTCACTCTGAACACAGTGAAGAGTCTTAGATCCTTCGCTTCGCTCAAGATGACAATCTTGCTCAGAAAGGCAATCTTGACCAATTTCCATACTGTGACTTTTCACTCAGCCTGACGGTTCTCTGTCACCTCCTGTTTACATAAATCATACATAAATCAGAATTACTTACGATGTCGTCAAAACTGGTTTAAGGCTCAGCTTGCAATGTTTACCCTATGGCTGAGCCTTATTACATGTACAAAACTTTCCATAAACCTCTCAAAAACCGTTTTCTGTCTGTGTTTGTCCGACATGTGTGTCGATTGCTAATTTACATAGTTGTGGTTGTTTGACCCATCTGTTCTATTTGTGCTAGGCCATTCTGGCATTTTGTTATTGAGTCGAACATTTTGTCCACAGCCTGGCTCTGGAGCAAACTGTTTTGAGCTTGAGCCATGGAAGATATGGACTGCTGTAAGGCCTGTACCGCCTGCATATCGGTGGCTACTTGCTGCTGATGGCAATCCTTTTCCATCTGTTCAATCATCTGCTTATACTGCTCGATATTTATTTGAAGGTTTGAAATGCCTAATTGAGCTGCCTGCTGCAGCTG
>CAZFME010000142.1:0-3066 GCA_964520055.1 uncultured Clostridia bacterium | reverse complement strand
GGAGGTATTTGTAAAAATGGTAAAGACCGTTATCGGAGTATTTGACAGTTATGATCAAGCTGAGAAAGCTGTAGCAAAACTGAGACAATCAGGATATGATACCAATGAAATATCAATTGTTGCAAAGGGCAAACAGGGTCGAAATGGCGATGATGACGAAGGCAGTACTACTTTAGGCATGAGCACGGTGGCAGGTGGCACTACCACGGGTGGAGTTCTAGGCGGCCTTGCCGGCCTTGCAATGGGTGCTGGAGCATTGGCAATACCGGGCTTTGGACCGATCATTGCTACAGGGCCAATTGCAGGGTTGCTATCCGGTGCAGCTACCGGTGGTTTGGCTGGGGGCCTCATCGATTGGGGGATTCCCGAAGAGCAGGGCAGACATTATGAAGGTGAAGTCAAAAAAGGAAAGATATTAGCGGCTGTAAGGACACATGAGCAGAAAATAGATAACGCTGCTGAAGTTTTAAAACAAAATGGTGCTAACGATGTTAATACACAGCAAAAAGGATCGATGAAGTAACAAGTGCGACAAAAGCGAGGGGACGGGGAAGGAAAGCAACTCCGTTCCTTTATTTTTCCACTTTTGACCATTCTGATGAACTTCTAATTAGCTTATATTTGATTTTAGTGCAGAAACCTTATTTAATATTTTTATGGTCAATTTATAGTGGTTTTGTTATAACCAGAGACAATATGTAGATATTTTTTGGTTGAAATTGACTTTATACAGTAGAATCATATTTATGATATAATAGTGGTGATTCGACATATTACGACAATTTACCATAATATTTATATCAAGCAAAATTCATTCCATCATTTATAAAAAAGAGGAAAAATCGATGTTGTTATAGAATATATATATCAATAGGATTTACTTTTAGGGGATATTTTAGGTGACATAGGTGACAATAGAACTGTCCCCTGTCACCCTGCCACCGATAATTGGGGGGGATAAAGGATGCAGATGAATTTCAGTCTGACATTATCACAAACCCAAAAGCTTGTCATGACCCCTGAGCTTAGGCAGGCCATAACCATTTTACAGCTTTCCACCCTTGAGTTGGACCAGTATATAGAGAATCAACTTTTAGAGAATCCATTGCTTGATGTAACTGATGATATTATAAAAAATGATGAGCCTGTTGAGAAAGCTGAGGAAAAGGAATCCGACAGCATTGACTGGGAAGAGTATTTCCAGGATAGGGCAAGCTCTGGTCCAATAAGGGGACAGCGGGAGCAAAAGGAAGAAGGAGTAGGGTATGAGAATTTTGTATCATCAACACCTTCCCTTCAAGAACATTTGATGATGCAATTGCACCTTTCATCCATATCTAAGACGACATTAAAGATCGGGGAGTTTTTGATAGGCAATCTGGATAAAAACGGATATCTTACCATAACAACAAAAGAAGTTTCAAGACTCCTAAAAGTATCAGAAAAAGAGGTAGAAGGTACCCTTGAAATTATTAAGTCTTTTGATCCTTCAGGAGTTGGGGCCAGAGATTTAACCGAGTGCTTACTGATACAAATAGAGCAAAGGGGTATTAATGATCCAAAAATACAGGCCCTAGTTAAAAACCATTTAATGGATCTGGCTGAAGCTCGCTTTTCCCGAATAGCCGAGGCATTAAATATTAGCTTGACTGAAGTTCAGAATTTAAAAGACATTTTGGTAACCCTTGATCCTAAACCAGGAAGAAATTTTTCTTCAACCAATGATGTTCATTATATAATTCCGGATGCGGTTATCGAAAAGGTGGGCAATGAATATGTGGTGATTATGAACGATACTATATCACCGAGACTTTCAATAAACTCTTATTATCGTTCCCTGTTAACCTCTGAAGATAAGGAGTCTAATATCTCCAAGTTTTTATCTAACAGACTTGATTCGGCTTTGTGGCTTATAAGGAGCATTGAACAGCGGCGTATAACCCTTCATAAAGTCATACAATCCATTGCCGATGTTCAAAAAAAGTTTTTAGACAACGGACTTATTTATCTTAAACCTCTTACAATGAAACAGATCGCTGATATGGTGGGAGTCCACGAGTCCACTGTTTCTCGGGCTATTAGCGGCAAATATGTTCAGACTCCCAGGGGAGTTTTTGAATTGAAATTTTTCTTCCAAAGCGGTTTGGACAATGTCAACGGCACTTCCACTTCTTCGGAAAGTATTAAAAAAATGATGCAGCAAATGATTGACAGGGAAGATCCATACAATCCATTAAGTGATCAGAAGATTGCAGATATGTTGAAGGAAATGGGTATATCCATATCTCGAAGGACTGTGGCTAAATATCGGGACGAAATTGGCATTTTATCGTCAACAAAAAGAAAAAGATACTAAATTTGTTTTTACTAGCAGGATTTTGGCAATCTCTGTTGAATTATAAATATGATATCAGTAATTTTTCCCTTTAATACTTATATGAGGTGTTTTTGTTTCATACAAAAACCCTGTTTTTTTAAAAACTACGGGACAATAAATAAATACGAGGGACACAAAACGACCCTATGTAACAAAACAATATTTTACTGGCAGTAATTGAATAAAATTAGAGCCATTAAGTAAATTCTAAGTAGGAGAAGTAAATTTTCGTCAGATTATTAAAGTGACTTTTTAAGTCAATAAATACATATATCAAGGAGGAATTTTTTATGTCTATCAAAGTAGGAATCAATGGATTTGGCCGTATAGGAAGGAATGCCTTAAAGGCAGCATTTTCAAAACATCCGGAAATTGATGTTGTAGCCATTAATGATCTTTATGACACAAAGACTCTGGCTCATCTTTTAAAATATGACTCGGTCTTTGGAACCTTCGATGCAAAAGTAGAAGCCCGAGAATCTTCCCTTATCGTTAACGGTAAAGAGATTAAGATATTTGCCGAGCGAGATTTGACCAAAATTCCATGGGGGGATTTGGGAGTAGAAGTTGTAGTAGAGTCCACTGGTGTTTTCACCGCAAAAGACAAAGCTGAAGGGCATATTAAAGATGGTGGAGCAAAAAAGGTTATCATTAGTGCACCTGCAAAAGGCGAGGATATTACAATAGTC
>CAZFME010000141.1:1331-4761 GCA_964520055.1 uncultured Clostridia bacterium | reverse complement strand
TTTTTATTCAGTTGCGCATTTCAGTAGCAAATCACCCTAAAATCACCCCTAGTCTATCCATAATAATCACCCTCAGGAGGATTACAGTAGACAGTTTTACAGATATATTTAAACTGGAACAAGTACTTAGCTGCTATTCTTCGAAATAGCCATATGATACTTAGAATCCAAAGGCATAACAGAAAATATACGGGGTAGTAAAATATGAACGAAAACCGAGAATAATATCAAGCAACATAGTAGGAACAACGCCTTTTGAAAAACGCAATATTTAAAAAGTATCACGCAATTTTAGTAAAGTAAACCGATACCCGAGGTGTTAAATTTATATTAAACTGTCAATAAAAAAAATGGAGGTGTACATTATGAAAAAAATAATAATCTTGTTTCTTGCCCTGATAATGACCATTTCATTATGTGCTTGTGGGCAAAAAGGAACAAAGGAGCCGGTAAAGGCATCAGAACCGCCATCCCAAAGTTCCGACGTTACCGAGACCGACAGCCCGGCAGATACTGCTCCAGCTCAACCCGAAGTCGGACAGCCCCAGCAAATCGTAATTGAAGTCACACCGCCGGAAGGTTGGAAACCGGTAGAAGGCTCCGTTCTACCTGTACAATACGTGAAAAACACTGCCAGCTTCATGGTCAAACAAGAACAAGTTACAGGTGATACCCTGGATGCGGCAATTGACGAAACAATCGAAGCTTGCGGAGAAGCTTTTGGTAACCTTGAGGTTCAGGGAGCGGTCGAAGATATCACTATTGACGGCTATGATTCAAAAGTATTGACATTTACCTGCGAGGTCAGCAAAATGAACATGAAAATGCAATATATCTACCTCTTTGTAGGCGGCAAGCCTTATGTGATTGTTTTCGGTGACTTAGCCGACAGCTTCGATTCCCTTTCTGACGATTTTAGCACTATTTTAAAAAATATCAAATTTAAAGTGCAGTGATGACAGAGGGCGGCTTACACAGCTCAATCTTGCCGCCGCTTAAAGCAAAGTTAACTCTTTACAGTTTGAAAAGGAGGCAAAGGAAAAGCAAATGCAGGCCGAGCAGAATGCCCGCACCTGTTCAGCCTGCGGATATGACGGAGTTCTCAATAAGACCTATTTGGAAATCAATTGATTGAAAGGAGAAAAATGGGATATGAAAAGGATATTACTTTTAATAACAACGGTGCTGTTGATTTTAACACTAGTCGCATGTGCTGCAAAGCAGTCAGAGCCGCCGGCAGGGAGTCAGCAAACCGGCAGTAATGAGGATGTGTCGAGTGGCGAAAAAAATGACAAAGATGATTCACAGAATGAAAACACTAAAAAATCTGGCAGTGCTAAGACAATTGATATAGACAAGGTAAATACGGGAATAATCAATGAAGATAAAATCCCGGAGGGCTATAGAAAGGATTTAGTCCCTATTGTACCAGGCAGTGAAATATATGGCGAGCCGGAACCGGTAATTGGAGATAAAGAACCTTCACAGTTTCATCTGACATGCCTTTCGGAAGAAAAAATGGAAAACATAGTGGAATTCTACAAAGCAGTATTGGAGAATGCTGAAGGTAAAAGGGAAATCACACCTGATCCAAATGGCTGTTTCCTTGAAGGCATATTAGATAATGTGTTTTATACTATTTTGATAAAAAAAGAATTTGGTAAAGAGTCTGGTGGTTCTTTCGACAAAAAATACAAGACCAGTATTTTTATAGATTTACAGATATGTACAGATGAAGAAATAAAGCAACTTAAACAGGATTCGAATTAATTCATAAATGCACAGGTGGACAGATGAGAACAATTCCACCGACTGCTGAGCGCAGAACAGTCCGGGGACAAAATTCTGCGGTGACTGCGGAACAAAGCTTGGATAACGCCTGATGCCGGAAGATGTGCTGTTTGTGATACACAGTGAGTGTGGAACAAAGCTTGGATGTCTTCAACTCAAAAGGGAATTCAAGTGGATTCTTCAAGCCTGACCCCAGAATTCTCAGAATTCTTTCTCCCCGATAAAGCAAAATTTATAAAACACCCCGCAATATAAAAAAAGAATTTGCACAATAAAGATGTTAAATTTAACATAATAGCTTTTATAGGGGTGTTTTCATGAACAAATACTCAAAGCAGTATAGTGGACTAAATCCACCGCATTTTGCAGTTGAAGAATACGAAGGCAGTGCTGAAGTTTATACGACAGGCCAAATGTCAATCTCAGTTCCAAAAGTTGGCGTTGATTTAGAAACAGGTTGCCGTCAACACCTGGATTATCAGCTGATTTTTGCCCTAGACTCCGGTTTGACCGTGAATTTAGAAAACCTGAATATAGTGGTTGAGCCCAATGAGTTTTTACCTATTAATCCGGGTCAGTATCATGAAGTCACATGTGATGCCAAAGGTTCTCAGGTAATGATAGTATCGATAAACAAAAAGTTCATGCATGGGTTGTCATATTCAATATTTCGCAAAGACAATGTTATATTCGCAAATAATTGTGTAAAATGTAGCAAAAAAATACAAAAACTAATCAGATTGTTCAAAACTGAGTACAAGGATAAGAAATTGGGATACCATTTAATCTTACAAAACATCACAAATTATTTAGCTTTAATTTTGTTACGGCAGGTGAATAGTGACGTATTCCACCAAGAAGAGGGATGTCAAAAAACAGAGAAAACGAATATCAGCAGAGTAATCGAATTTTTGACCGAGCACTATTATGATGAGTTCTCATTGGAACATATAGCACAGATGGCTAACTTAAGTCCCTACCATTTCATCAGGGTGTTTAAATCCGAGACGGGAAAGACACCATATGTATACTTAATGGATGTAAAGATGGAAAGAGCCAAAAAAATGTTGAGAGCAAACGACCATTCCGTAACGGAAATATGTTTTTTGTGTGGGTTTTCCAATCTCAGTCACTTTAGCACGGTTTTCAAACAAAAGATAGGTGTATCGCCAAAAGCATATCGGAAACTATTGCAGAGTGGAAAAATGTGAAAAAAATACTACGAGTGTGAAACAGCAATAAAATAGAAGAAAAGCATCATCAAAAATCGCAATATTTGAAAAATAATACGCAATTTTAGTAAAGTAAACCAATACCCGAGATGTTAAATTTATCTTGAACTTGTCGATAAAAGTAAAAAATTAAGGAGGCAATATAATGAAGGTTAATAAGTTTTTTGTTTTATCATTACTGTTTACATTTGTTTTTGTATGTATCTTTGCTGTTGACGGTGTGTCTAATGCAAAGGCAGCGGAGCAGGGAGAGCTGGTAGCCCATTATACTTTTGACGGCGACTTACAAGACTCTTCCGGCAAGGGCAATCATGGCAGGGCGGTAGGCAATATAACCTTTGAGGATGGCAAGATTGGAAAAGGTGTGAAATTTGACGGTGTAAGCTTTATTAAAGTAGAAGACAGCA
>CAZFME010000141.1:0-1231 GCA_964520055.1 uncultured Clostridia bacterium | reverse complement strand
ATTGGAAAAGGTGTGAAATTTGACGGTGTAAGCTTTATTAAAGTAGAAGACAGCAACTCACTGGACCTAACTGATGGCTTTACTTTTGCACTGTGGGTTTATAGAGAAGAAATTGTGTCCGATGCCCCTTATACGCCAATTTTGTCTAAAGGTGATGACGGCATACTACCCTATAGACTTCAACTAGCTTATGGTTATAGGAAACCCGGTGTCTGTCTTAGAGATGAAAGCTCGGGTTCTTCTCGGGAATTTAGCTCAGATATAGTGGTGGACATCCAAAACTGGACCCACTTAGTGGTTACATGGGACGGGAACGAGCTATGGTATTACAAAAATGGAGCCTTCGAAGGTATGGAAGAAACAAAAAATATAAACTGCTTGCATTGCAACGATCAGGACCTGCTTATCGGCAAATATGTTGGTAATCTAACAGTTGTTTTCAAGGGAATGATGGATGAACTACGGATTTATAACAGGGCACTAACCAATGAAGAAATCAAATTGTTATATGAAGCAAAACCTGTCCCCATAAAAACCGACATACAGCAAACACCACGCAAACTACGTGATATTGAGCCGGTTTCACTGGTAGCTCCGGAAAATCCTAAAACAACAATGATACTTCAGTTAGATAATCCCAAGATGTATGTAAATGGTGTTGAAAAAGATATAGACCCAGGATATGGCACAAAGCCTATTACTGTCAACGGCAGAACCATATTGCCAATAAGGGCGATCATGGAATCCTTGGGCGGTACGGTGGGCTGGGTACAAGACGAGCAAAAAATTACCATCGATGTGAGTGATACCAATATAACTATGTGGGTAGGTCGGCAGGATTATTACGTAAATGGTGTGATGCAAACACTGGAAGTAGCTCCTGTAGTGGTAAATTCTCGAACCCTATTACCTCTTAGGGCCATACTGGAAAACATCGGCTATATTGTGGAATGGAACAATGAATTTAGAGCTGTAATCATAGTTTCTCAAAATTAAGGAGAAGGCAAACATGTAGTGATTGATTATGAGGCTGCACTAGGTTACCTAGTGCAGCCTCATTGCACAATAAAATATATTTTTGAATTGCTTAACAATTACAAGCCCTGGAAAAATAATGCCCTATATGCACTAAAGAGTATTAGTCGACACTTCTATGAATATTCTAAAACCGTATCCAAAGTCCTTATCATTTCATTCGTTTGTTTAAGTCTCAGACAGGAAAAACACCTTA
>CAZFME010000140.1:0-4781 GCA_964520055.1 uncultured Clostridia bacterium | reverse complement strand
CGATAATCAAAAGCTGCCTCACTTCCATAACCTTGAGCTGATGCAGATACAGCAACGCTCATATTATTAGCCCTCCCTTAGAAAAACTTAAGATACATTCCAGTATATTCAACCAGATGCTTAATGGTTCAAGAATCAAGAGAAGTGTTGAGGTGGTTACCAATAATTGGAAAACAAGTTTTGGCCGTACATAATAATAAACATGGTATTATGATAGTGACTAAAACTTTTTACCCAACATAACCGTCTATATAGTGTAGACAACATAAGATACGTATCTAAAAATCGGAGAGGAGAAATTCGCGCGAATGGGTAGAAATAGCTTGGAAGAACAAATTGCAAATTATGTAATTGAATTCAAAGAAATGCATTACAGGTTAGCTTACAGTTATGCTAAAAACAGTGATGATGCCCTAGACATTGTCCAAGAATCCATATATAAGGCTTTTTCATCAATAGATTCGCTTAAGAATCCAAGCTTCATAAAGACTTGGTTCTACAGGATTGTAGTAAATACTTCCTTGGATTTTTTGCGAAAGAAAAAAAGAGTGATTGTCGTAGAAGAGGAAACCTTATCCGGCTTGGATAAGGGTAAACCGGACAGGTATGAAGATTTTGACCTGAAGACCGCACTAGATAATTTGCCCGAAAATTATCGCAGTATAATCATCCTACGATATTTTGAAGACTTAAAGCTGCAAGAGATTGCCGAAATCTTAAATCAAAATGTAAACACTGTAAAAACTCGCTTGTATACAGGTCTTAAAAAACTGCGCATCGAGATGAATGATGAAAATCAGGAGGTTTCAATATGATAAACAATAATTTTAAGCAACTAAAAAAAGAATATATGGATATACCTATCCCAGCAGAGCTTGACTTTGTAGTTAGAAAGGCAATAAAGGAAAGTCGCTCCAATGGTGTAAAGAGGAAAGGAAGATTTAGTAAAGCTGTTACGGTGGCAGCCTCTATAGCTGCTACGGTGGCTGTATTGACAGTGGGCATTAATACCAGTCCCGCGTTTGCTAAAACCCTTTCAAAAGTTCCCCTTGTAGGCAGTATTGTGAAGGTACTGACTTTTCGGGAATACACCGTAGATGAGAATACATTTAATGCAAACATAAAAGTGCCTGAAATCAGTGGTTTGAAAGATGAGAAATTACAAAACAGCTTAAACGAAAAGTATCTTGAAGAAAATGAAAAGTTATATAAAGAGTTTTTAGCTGATATGGAAGATATGAAAGAAAAGGGTGGAGGTCATCTAGGTGTAGACAGCGGATATGTTATAAAAACAGACACTGACAGGATACTTTCTGTAGGCCGTTATGTTGTAAATACCATAGCTTCATCGTCAACAACCTTTAAATATGACACAATAGATAAGAAAAACGAAGTTTTGATAACTCTACCCAGTTTATTTAAAGATGACAGTTATGTAGATATCATAAGTGAGAATATTAAGGAGCAAATGATAAAGCGACATGAAGCTGATGATATGATGTTCTATTGGGTTGAAGGTGTTGAAGAGGAAGGTCTTGTTGATTTATTTGAGAAGATATCAAAGGAACAAAGTTTTTATATCAACAGCGAAGGCAAACTGGTTATCTCCTTTGATAAATATGATGTTGCTCCCGGATATATGGGAATTCAGGAATTTGTTATTCCAACAGAGGTAATATCCGAGATTTTGGTAAGTAATGAGTATATCAAATAACCGGTATTGAACAAATCAAGCCTCTAGGTATCACTTGGATATTTAGAGGCTTGATTTATGATTGTAAAATTTGTTATTATTTTATACTTAATTTGCCGGAATTAATATCTTTTGTCCCGGATAGATGAGATGTGGATTCTTCAGTTTATTGTATTCAGCAATTTTTTGCCATGTACTTCCGAGCATTTCAGCTATCTTCCAGAGCACATCACCGGATTTAACTATGTAAGAATTTTCTTGAGCAACAGCTGCTGCAGGTTGTTCTACCGGCGTTGGTATTGGCTCGGGTATGGGTTCCGGCTTTTCCTCAGGCTTTAGTTCTGGTTCGACTTGAGGAGCTGCCTCATCATCTTTTGTTTCCTGTGTGGCTTCAATGACTACAATTCGTCCTTCCTCTTTAATATCTATAGTGCCTAATTCTTTAATATAATCAATAACCAATTCATTGAGAGAAGAAAACTCCAATATAGTTTTGCACTTGGGGAACATCTCGTATTCATCGCCACCTGCAGCTAAAAAGTCATTAATACCCAGTTTATATATTTTATCAAGCGCAATGGGTTCTCCGGCAACGCGAACATCGGTTACTCTCTGACCTACAGGTTTTGACAGATCTATTTTATAGGTCAAACCTCCAACTTGGGGAAAACCACCTTTAGGTTCGGGGTAGGATGAAGTGCCGTGTTCCAAAGCTGCTATTACATCTTTACCGCTGATTTCTTTTATCACTAAATAATTAGCAAAGGGGAGCACCCTTATGATATCTCCCACCGTCATATCACCGGGTTCTAGGGATGATCGAATATCACCACCATTTACTATGGCTATATCGGCCCCTGATGTTTTGATGATAGCATCAGCAACTAAATTACCCATATTGGATTCACGGATTCTAACATGTTCGCGTTCACCATCAAGCCTTACTGCGGTTTTACCCACCTTAACTGATGTTATTTTTTCATTATCTTCTTCAACTTGCGATATTAATTTGGTTATTTCATCATCGGGTTGCATGTTTACAGCTTCTTCTTTAGAAAAAAGGCTTGCCTTTGCGGAAACTACATTTTTACCTTCGCATTCAATTTCCACAATACCTAAGTTTTTTGTGTGTTCTCCTGTTTGAACGATTAGGGTATCTCCCACCTTTTTACCCTCGGGAAGGACGGTGTGACTGTGACCGTCAATGATAATATCGATGCCTTTAACATTGTTAGCTACTTTTTCACTTGTATCCTTACTATCTTCATCAATACCCAAGTGAGAAATTGCAATGATGATATCAGCCTCACTCTGAAGCTGTTTCACTATATCGCTAGTAGTAGTTACCGGATCTAAAAAATCCAGGTCTTTAACATTGTTGGGATTTGTCTTATAGGCGGTTTCCGGAGTAGTTAAGCCAAAAAAGGCAAGTTTAATTCCGTCGACTTCTTTGATTATGTAAGGCTTAAATAAAAGTTCTCCATCTTTTATAATATTAGCTGAGATTAAGGGGAAACTCATCATTTCAGATAGCTCTATCAATCTTTGGTAACCATAGTTAAAATCGTGATTGCCTGGGACCATCACATCATATCCCATAGCATTCATAAGCGTTACAATACTTGCTCCTTCAGATATTGTAGCAATTGGCAGACCATGCAGAGCATCACCGGCATCCACCAAAATAGTATTGGGATTTTCTTGCTTCAACTGTTTTACTTTTGTAGAAACTTTGGCAAAACCCATGCCATCGTAATCATCTTCAAAAACCCTAGCATGGGAATCATTTGTGTGAATGATAACGATTTTAGCTGTGTCTTCAGC
The DNA here is from genome assembly GCA_964520055.1 of uncultured Clostridia bacterium. Lineage (GTDB taxonomy): Bacteria > Bacillota > Thermosediminibacteria > Thermosediminibacterales > Tepidanaerobacteraceae > DUNY01. The sequence goes on along the minus strand of CAZFME010000140.1, from coordinate 1,264 downwards.
AAAAACGGCAGTGAAAGGTGTAATAACAAAGACTAGCACAGCTAGAATCAGCACAAGGCTAATTCTTTTAAAACTGCGTTGCATAAGTAACCCTCCCTCTCCTTATAATATTTTTATACTTTCGGCACTTGCCGAATCTGTAGACACGATACAATTTGCCCTTGTAAGTTGTAGCATGTTTCAAGGCATTATGCCATGTAATAACGTTCACAGGGTTCGCTTTAAATAGTAGAATATTTTCAAAATAAAAGAAAGGACAAATGTCCCCCATCACTGATTTTTTTAATAATTATGATAAATCACACAGCTATATGGCTGCAGCGGCATGTCGTGGATAAGTGACGGGTTTGAAATGAAAACAAATATGGAAGGCGGGCTCTTCGGAGGAGAAGGCTTATTTTTAACGACTCTAAAATGCCCGGGGAAGGTATGGCTGCAATCCATGCCCATCGGCAATTTAGCATCCAGAAACATACCTTTTATACCCAGTTCCAATAAATAACACCAACGGTTTAATCAGGTGGTGGAAAAAATAAGTAACAATATATAACAGAGAAATAAAAATCTCATCCATCGATAGAAGGAAACAAGGGGACGTAAATACATCGGCCCCTTAAACTATAATCCTGTGTATGGACAAGTGATTAGTTAAAACCAATCTCTGTATACTAGAAGATTCTGTTCACATTACTCCGGTATCTGAACCGCATTTAATTGTCTTAGATCCGACATACGATTTGCTTTTATCGTGCTGTTGGAAAGGGTATATAAAACATCGTTGATGTATAGAATCCTTTCCACGTTTTTATTGCTACCATACCAGTAGTTTCCGGCTTTTAAGTAATCCTCTTCACTTAAATGAGTTATTCTTCCCTTCGACACAATTCCTTTGTCAAGGTCTACATTATATACATAGGCCCCTTGAAAAGCGAACTTTCCGTATTCAGGGAAGGAATTCACCGATTTTTGTTTATTTTGGATTTCCATGACGGTTATAGGGAAGGCCATGAGTTGCTTTTCCTTTGAAAACAACAGTGCTTTATGATTTCTTAGCAACTCTGAGTCCGTGCCTCTGTCTCCGATTTTTATTGTGAACTTTTCTATGGGGTTATGAACATCTGATACGTCAAAAAGGGCGATTTTCATACCTTGATAAAAAGCGGTCGTGCCGAAGGTGTTTCCATACATATCCTTTTGCTCAATTTCTATAGTATCCTTGCCGAAACCTATGATGTGGTTTTCATCGTAGGGATGAATATAATCG
>CAZFME010000139.1:0-5048 GCA_964520055.1 uncultured Clostridia bacterium | reverse complement strand
ATCTCCACATACACCGCATACATCTTTTCCTCGGGCTGATGCTGTACGCTTCTTGCGCGCTGTAACAAAGCGGTTTTACCAAGCTGGCGACCGCCGTATACAAGGCAAGGCCCGTTTTCCGAACATATATCATTCATCTCAGCGTTGCGGCCAATAAACATCTCATCTGCCACAGCCCCGACACCTTTAGAAAAGAGCTGCAAGAAAGTATACGGAAGCGTGCACCGCAACAGTGCTACCATCCTGTCACCTTCGTCAAGGGACGCAAGGAACAACAGAAGAACCCTGTCAATAAGCAGGAAAGAATTTTGTCCGCTTGTCATTGCCTTGAAAGTAGCTGCAATCGTCCTGCGCTCGGCAAGGCTCAAAATCCCGTCCATCAAAACTATTGTCGGACCGTTCAGCTGCAGACGCCTCGTCATAATGCTAATAAGTGTAGATGTCCCCTTGCAGCCATACAGGCAGACTATATTCATATACTCGTTTAGAGCGGTGCCATATTGGAATACGGGGTGCGCATAGTCCTTTAGATTCGATTTCAGCGGCGTAACGCGAGCTCTGAAGACCTCATACTGTTCGCTTGATCCAATATCACTGCGTCTCTCGGTCTTTGTAACCGTGAACCCTATTTGATTTAAAAGATTTGTGATCAAACTGTTTGTATTAAAATTACCTTTTCCGGCGATCCAATTGTTGAGCAGCCGCTCCGCTTTGACACTCTCATTGGGTGAGCTCCAACGGTTAGTCAGCTTTTTAAGGGTTCTAAATCCCCAGTTTCTGAGGGAGTCCATCCGGTTTTCCTTGCGGTCACAGGCTTTGTAATACTCTTCATAGCATTCAAGGAATATCGCGTGGAAATCCGGCTCAATGTCAACCTTCTGCTCTTCAGCGGAGAGATCGATTTCGCCCTTACCAAGCCGGTTGATATAGTCCTCGGCAAGAGCAAAGTTGTCGTCATTAAGTGCAGCCTTGATATGCCGGAGCATGGGCGCAGATTCCTCAGTGAGCTTCTCCTGCTCTGCAAGCTCCAACATCTGCGTCTCAAATATATTTCTACGCTCCGCAGTTTCATCATCAGCCAGCTTGCGAAGACTTCTCAAAAGAGCCTTGAAATTCGCATAATAGTGGCTATCGAGGAAATATTCTCTGTAATCTTCGAGAATGTTGAATACTGTTTCCTTTGTACTTTCATCGATTTGACCGTATGCGTATTTGAGGCGAATGTCGCTCTTAAAGCTGTCTTCCTCATTTTCAGCGTCCATTCTCGCCCCGCGGCAGCTTGAGGAATAGTCCTCTATCGGCATGCTTGTGGTCTCATGTAGATACCGGTTTATGAGAATAGCTGCACCATAATTTCCATACCACTCCGGCCTATTTTGGTCTTCCACCGTAATCAGTGTAAGTGCCTCTTCGTAGCTTAGTTGTGGCTCTGTGATATGTATGAGCATTTTCCTCCAAGGCTCAAATCCCCTTATTTCGCTCAATTGCGGCAAGATATCAGGATATCCATCCTCATCAAGTTGCATATGGGGTGTCGTAAGCAGTGGCATGTATGTCCAAGGAGCTTCTGCATTGCCACGCCCATCCAAAACACACTCAATACGGCTTATAGCGTACCTGAGAAGATTTACACCTGCGATAACTGTATCACGTCCGGTATTTACGTTGCTTTTTGCAGTATTGCTCTTGCTTTTCTGCTCCGCTGAAATCTCCCGGAATATTGTGTCTACATATTTATCAGCCTGCTTTATAAACTGCGTGAGCAGCTTGTCTACCCGGCTTTTGACCGAGCGCATACTCTCAACTATGCTACTTTCCACATTTGAAACGTCGGAATCGACCTGAGCTAGCCAATCCTTCATAATGTCCAACCGGGCATTTATTCCCCGCTTGGCAAGCTTCCTTGCGTCGCTTTGACTATTAAGGCGTTTGAGCTTGATATTATCCTTCTTCCGCGTTTCCTCCCATTGGGCATCTATAAAGCGCTCTACGTCGCTATCTGAGATCGTAGCCTTGCTTCCCTGTTCTACAAACCAGCTCAGCACATCTGTAACAAATGCAATTTCCTCTTTCCCGGTGTTGTCTTCATGTATGATCCGCATACACCGTCCAAGATCGCTTGTCGGTCCAAGAATATCCTTATAATAGGTTTCAAGTCCGCGGATATTTATACTGCTTCGGGGAGCGTTGATCCTATCTCCCGCCCTCATGCTGAGATCGGCACGGCTTTTCTGCCTGACCTCATCCGAGTTGAGGAGACTCAGCACAGATGATGAAAATCCCAATCCATCAATCCTAAATGACACGTTCTTCAATTCGTCTGCCAGAATTGCCGCCAATTGCTTAAAGGAATTGAGCTCTTCAGGCATCAAATCGTCTATTTCAGAAATCAGTGTACTTCCAAAGTCGTTATACAGCTGATGATCATAAGCGTGCGACGGGAAGCACATTGCCCAGACAGTAGTTGCAAATCTCATAAACCTAAACAACTGAGCATCTGACGGCTGCACCATACCCTCATTGTCAGCGAGCCGAGTGAGTGTCTCCCCTGAGTATGAGTGATTATTTAGGTTTAGGTTTGTAGCATATATAAGTGAGTCAGAAAGCAGCTTTTGAACTGGGTCGTTTGAGGATACTGCCAATGTTCTTGCTAATACGGCAGCTTCCATGATTCGGCTTTCTTTTAGGAGCGCTGTTATCAATGGAATGATTTTAACCGTATCGCATGAATCAGGGTTTGAATCTATAATGCTTTGAGCAATCCCAACGGAATCTGTTCTGTATGTTGGCTCTAGCTTTTCCTCCGGAGTCTTGTCTGGAATGTCAGTCGGGGTATTGTCCGGAGTGTCATCCTGAGTGTTACTCGAAATTTTGTCCTGCGTGTTATTTGCGGTTTCCGGATGAGCCTTCTTGTCGGCGTGATCGCTATTGTCCATCTCTTCGATTCCGAGCTCATCCAATATTTCATCAAGGTTATTCAACAAGTCCTCATCAACGTCTTCATCGTTAAATTCGATGTTTTCAAAGAACTCGTACAAATCAGTTGACAGGTAACCGGAAATTGTAGTGCTCTCCCCATTAACCGTATAAATCTTCTCATCACTGAAGGTTCCATAAAGAAGTTGCAGCTGTTCCACTTCGTTAAGCTCCAACTCATTCTTATAGAAACCCACCCACTTACGGGCTGTCTGCAGATCATCAGCCAATATAACAAGGCTTGCCCCGTCCTCAAACCATGATTTGAGCTGCTCAAAAAATTCGGCAAACTTTTCAGAATTATCACTTTTTGTAATAATTGCGGGTATTATTACACATTCGGGCTTATTTTCATCTTCCTCACTTTCAATAAGGCAGAACGCATACCCACCTATTGCTTTGAATCCACGCACTCTACTCCTGATCTTTTCAATTCCATATAGCTTCGAAGCGGTCTCAGCCATAAGTTTGTGCCTTGTATAATCGGCAGCAGTTTCTATTTTGCCGGAATGATCAAGCTTTATAGTTTTGCCGAAAAGCTCCTTTTGGACGGTTGACTTCTGTAAGGTCGATATGCCTGCCCTTGTTAGGCTGTATAGTGTAATATCGCTGTCGGAATCGCCATCTTTGTAGTAACGATCAAAATATCCCTGTCGTAGAAGATACTCAAATGCTTTATCAAAGTCGTTGATCATTGCTTCCGCTTTTTTCGGCGCATTACCATCGGTTCCATTATATGTAATCAATTGACGTGTAATTTCGGGCACGATCGCATATGAGTTCAGAGCAAGCTTGGCAATCATGGACATCAACTTCTTAAATCCAGGTCCGCCCTTTTTATAGATATCCCCTATCAATGCTGATGCACTCTTGGGTGTCTTTTTTGGGCTATCTACTTTAAGTTCTCCAAAAGCACTGTCATCAAGCAACTCAATTCCGTAACTTGAAAAGTTAAAAGTACTATACTGCTCAGAATTATCAGCTTGTGCTGTATATTCCTGTAGCTTATCTTCTTTTATGCTTTCGCTTACCACATTTGCTTGCTCTTTTGCCTTAGTAGCTTCTTCTACTTGTTTTGGTTGCCCTGTAGGTTTTTCAGATTTTGCTCTGGTTTGAGTTTCGGTTTTTTCGCCTTTAGGCTCTATATGTGATGTAGCATTTGAGTCATGCTCAATATTTGCTACCTTCGGCTCAACTATAGGCGCTTCATTAATACCCGCTGTAGACCCATTATCGGCAATATATATCTTATTGACCGCCAATGCAAAAGCGAGTTTATATCCAAACAGGTTTGCAATCGTATCCGCAGTCTTTGCCTCTTTTGCACATTCGACAAAGAGCTCATAAGGATAAACTTCAGTATCATAATCCAGCCCAAGAATATCATCATCACTGTAATTGAGTATCTTCGTTTTATGCTCATTAAGCTCATCTACATATGCGCTGTCATCTGAACTAAGTTGACAGAACGTATTAAATATCTCCTTAGTGCGCAATATTTTTTCTGTGTTTTTCTTTTTATGAGAATCTAACAATTCTATTAAGTCTGCTATTGTTTCAGCACCTGTTACTCTATCTCCAACAGTAGAGTTGATTTCATCTATGCACTGCTTCTTTGTTCGTGAAACTTCACTTAACAGATGTATCGCTTCAACAACAGCTTCGTCTGATATTATTTTCCCGGCGTCTGCACTTTCAGCAATGACCCGGGCTTTTTCACTTAGTGACCGGTATAATTGTTGCAACTGTTTTAATGATTCTAAATCTGTCATCAATATCGCCCCTCTCCCACTTTTAATCTACATAGCATCTGCTGTATATCGGCTTAATTTGTCATAGAATGAAACGAGATTTATACATTGCCATGCAGAATAACTATATGCCCAATTATACCATAAATTGTTGGTTTGCTAAATATATTCGATGTAATAAAATCTGCAGCTATTATGTTTATTTGTTTATCCTTACAGCCGATAAATCATATCTTTCACATAATGGATTCTAAGGTTGCTTAACCTATGCTTTCAATGACATAATTATTCCCCTCCATCCCACCCAAGAGTAATATTCTG
>CAZFME010000138.1:0-5135 GCA_964520055.1 uncultured Clostridia bacterium | reverse complement strand
CCGGCCGTTTTTTCGACATCCTTAATATCAGGTGGACTTGCTACTACAGTATCCACTGTAGCACTGATAGCAAGAGAATTGTTGTTTCTATCATATATGGTGCCCCGTTTCGGTTCAACGGGCACATCACTTGTCCATTGGTCCAATGCCCGGTTTTTAAGCTCATCACTGCGGATAAACTGTATCCAGAAGACACGCCCCAATAGTATAAAACTTAATATTAATGAAAATAAAAGGAGTATAACCAATCTCCTTTTAATGACAATTTGAGGAACCGTCATTCTCTTTTCACCCACACATTTAATTAACATTCAAATATATTATCTGTTGACTTCCCGGTTCGTTCATGTTTAATTTATTTTTTGCAATATCTTCAATCCGAGCAACCGATTTTAGGTTAGCTATTTCAACTTTGAGACGCTCGTTTTGCGAGTCTATGTTTTTAATTTCAGATTGTAATTCAGCCACTCTATATTGACTTTCAGTAATGACGGAAAATCTGTATAGCGGTAGAAAAGCCAAAAATGCAATGCAGACAAGCCTGGCTATATACCAAACTTTTTGATTTGAACGACTTTTTGTCTGTTGTTTTCTTATGTCACGACGATATACTTCATGCTGCTGTCTGTAGAAAGTTCTTCTTTGTATTTCTCTTTCAGCTACTACCACTTTATTCACCCTTTCTCGGTTTTAGAACCGCAAGTCTCTTAGCTGCCCTAAGTTTAGCGCTGCGGGCACGGGGATTTGTTTCGATCTCTTTTTGTGACGGATATATAGGTTTTGACGTTAATATTTTAAGAACCTTAGTATGATTGCATGTACAAATCAAAGATTCTTTTGGACAAATACAATCAGTGGCTAAAAACTTAAAGGTATCTTTAACTATTCTATCTTCCAATGAATGGAAGGTTATAACACAAATCCTCCCAGCTGGCTTTAAGAGCTCAACCGCATCCTTTATACTTGAAGATAAAACCTCAAGCTCATTGTTTACATAAATGCGAAGAGCTTGAAATGTCTTGCGGGCCGGATGGCCACCCCTTCGCCTGGCCCTGGCAGGTATGGCATCTTTAATAATTTTAACTAATTCACCCGTTGTTGTTATCTCTTGCCGATTGCGCACTTCACATATGAAATCGGCTATACGACCCGCCCAGGATTCTTCTCCATATTCACGAATTATTTGTTTCAATTCGTCTCTCGACATGTTATTTACCACATCTTTTGCACTTAAAGTCTTTCGTTGATCCATCCTCATATCCAGTGGAGCATCCTGCATGTATGAAAAGCCCCTTGCTCCATCATCCAATTGATGAGAAGATACCCCGAGGTCAAACAGTATACCGTCTATTTTGCTTAACTTGCTTTTTTTAATTATGTTTTTTAAATTACTAAAGTTATCATGGATAAGTCGTATATCATCAGAAAATCCTGAAAAATTTTTCCTTGCATTTAAAATAGCAGTCTCATCCTGATCTATCCCGATAAAAGTTCCTTGATACTCAGTCTGCTTTAAAAGCTCCTTAAAATGTCCCCCGCCTCCCAGTGTGGCATCAACATAGACTCCTCCGGGTTTGGGCTTGAGCATTTCTATGGCTTTGTTTAAAAGTATCGGCACATGATGATAATCCACAGGTTACATCTCCTATATACCTAAATCCAGCTTTTCCGCAATATCTTCATAAGACAAAGCAGCTTCCGCACTATAAGATTCCCATTGCTCCTGACTCCAGATCTCAACTCGATTTGAAACGCCAATGATAACCGCATCTTTTTCAATATGAGCGTGTTCCCTAAGTTGTGGGGGAATTAAAATTCTGCCCTGTTTATCCATTTCTGCTTCAATCGCCCCTGCAAAAAAGAACCTTATAAAAGCTCGGGCGTCTTTTTGAGTGAAGGGAAGGGTTTTTAATTTTTGTTCCAACACCGCCCACTCATCTTTAGGATACACGAACAGACATGCATCTAAACCCTTGGTCAAGACAAAACTTTGTCCAAGCATTTCACGAAACTTGGATGGGATTATTAATCGACCCTTTTGATCCAATGAATGTTGGAACTGACCCATGAACATCTTTTTCACTCCACTTTGGTTGTTTAATCTACCACTTCTCACCACTTTGTCCCACTTAAACTATTCTATGAAAATTTGTAAATTCCTTCTTCTGATAAAAAAATAACAAGCTTTTTTTATCAGAAGAAGGAATTTACACGTTCCAATGGTATAAAAAAAAGATGGAATTAATACAATCCATCTAAATCTTTAATCTTAAGTTTTAACTTGAAATATAGAAGCTGCCAGGTGAAGATGACACAAATCTCTCTTAAGCTCGACTATCATTTTAAAGCTCTATGGCTCCAGACTCTAGGCGTGCACGTGCAATTTGACTTCCTGCCAAGTACCCGTCAGTGTGCGGCCTGCCCCTTGTGGGTGCGGTCTTGACCGCACTCAAGAACAATGGTCTTGCTAAAAGGCGATGTCCGCTGTCATTTTCACCATAGAAGTTTTAGGTACCTCTCACTTAGATCATTTAGGCATCACTATAGAAGTGACATGTTTTGAAAAATCGAAAAAACTGTTCAGACGTTTTGCCACATCCTCCATAGTAATCTCCTGTAAAACCTTCATATAATCAAAGATGTTGATGTTTTTATGATGGTAAGATACAAAAGAGGTAGCAATAAACTCCAATGAGTTGAAGTTCTGAATAAATTCTCCTATATATTTCTTTTTTACCCTGTCAAAATCCTCGACACCGATACCCTTTTCGATGCTGTGTGAAATACTTTCAATAAGTTCCCTGTGAAGTTTATCCGGATTCCTGGTTTCACCACCTATAGCACAAAAACCATAATCTTTTTGTCCTTCATAACTGAAACTAAACCTGTCATCAATTAGGCCTTCTTCATACAACCTTTCATAAGTCTCTGAACTTCGACCTAAAATGATTTCTAATAAAATCCCCGTTGATACCTCTTTTTTCAAAAGTTGCAGGCCATCATATCCCACATCGGTATCTTTAAAGCCCATCAAAAACAGAGGCTCTATTACGTCAAGGCGGGTTGAATGTGTGGATTTGTTGATTGTGAGAGGTTCTTCAGGATAGATCCTTTTTATGTCCCCTTGTGGGACTAAACCCTTTGCGTTTTCATTTTTTTCTACCAGTTCGAAAACCTGTTCAGGTTCTATACAGCCGATAACAAAGAAAATCATATTGCTAGGATGATAAAATGTATTGTAACATTTATAAAGAGTATCTACATTGATTTTTTGTATGGATTCCACCGTACCCCCAATGTCAATTCGGACAGGGTGTTGATGGTACAGGCACTTTAAAAGGTTTAATAAAACCTGCCATTCGGGTTCATCTTCGTACATTCGAAGTTCCTGGGCTATGATCCCCTTTTCCTTTTCAACGCTGGGCTCGGTAAAATAAGGAGTTTCTACGTATTCCAACAGTAATTGCAAGTTTTCTTGAAAATAGGATGTGGCCGAAAAAAGATATGTGGTATTGGTATAATTGGTAAAAGCATTGGAGGATGCCCCCAGCTCAGCAAACTTATCAAAGACATTTCCATATTCCATTTCAAACATCTTATGTTCTAAAAAATGGGCTATACCTTCCGGGACTTTTAGGTGTTCTCCCGTATGCGGCACTATAAATTCGCTGTCTATTGAACCATAATGAGTGGAATACATGGCAAATATCTTATTATAATCCTTCTTTGGCATTACATATATCTGAAGGCCATTTTTTGAGCGTTTTGACAAAATACGTTCTCCTAAATAGCTATCCATTATTAACCACCTTTCAACTCACTTTTTATTCAAAAAGAACACTGTGTCTAAACTTATTTTCTGTGCTACATTTATTACATCACCTTTGGTAACCTTATACAAGTTCTCAATGATCTCTTCAGTGGATTTTCGCACACCGTTGATAATACCGTCCAGGTAGAGGCTGATAATCATCGCCGGGTTATCTGCCGCTTCCTTGAAGGAATTGACCAGGCTCTTTATAGTGCTATCAAACTCATAATCGGATATCTTGCCCCGGCGAATATCATCTAACTGCTGATTTATTATATTAATCGTCCTACCCCTATTATCAAACTCTATGCCGGAACTTATCAACATCAAACCTTTGTTTTTCTCAAGCCTTGAAAATGCATAATATGCCAAGCTTGCTTTTTCTCTTACATTTTGAAAAAGCTTGGAATGAGTTCCTCCACCAAGGATTCCATTGTATATCATTAAGGCATAATAATCTTCATCACCGTATCTGGTATTAGTTCTAAAACCCATTGTAAGCTTTCCTTGGTTAACATCCTGTTTTTCTTCAACATAATTGGGTTCTTCGATAACTTTTGATACAAAATCGGTTTTGACTTGCTTAACCTCTTTTCGTTCAAAGGAAAATATTTCCTCAATCATATGTTCTACTTCTTGCTCATTCACGTCTCCCAATACAAAAAAGTCTGCTGGACAATGGGAAAGGCATTCCCTATAATAGCTGTATAAATTCTTGTTATCAATAAAATCCAAGTCTTCCACATTGCCATACTTATAGATACTAAATGCTTCATCTTTACACATTTCTTGAAAACATCTTTCAATTGCATAACTAAATTTATCATTATATAGGGATTCTATATTTCTCTTTAATATATCTTTTTCTTGATTTACATAATCCTTTTTAAAGCCTTCTTCTTCTATCAGAGGATTTATAATCATATCTCTAAAAGCTGTTAAACCCCTTTTCAGTATATCTTCTCCATTTATATACTTGGGATTTATTGTTTCCATAAAAAACTGCAAAATTTGCGTTTCTCCCCGCTTAAGTATATCCCCACCCATGTTAGTGCCATAGAGGTCTTCAAGAAATAAACTCAGACTTCTTGAAGTAGGAAAACTCTTGCTGCCCCGCTTCAGGATAAAGGGTAAAAGCGCAGTCTTTGTAGCAGTTTGTCTTGCTAAATCTTGATGGATAAATAAGCAAAACGTTGTAGTTTTAAACTTTGGCGTAGAATGGGTATATATATTAATACCATTCTTTAAGGTTTTTCGCTTAAAGGTATTTCCCAATACACTAACCTCCTCGATTTTATCTGACATGGTTATCTTCTCCTTTTTC
>CAZFME010000137.1:0-5149 GCA_964520055.1 uncultured Clostridia bacterium | reverse complement strand
CCATAATTTTTTGGGCGGCAGTTAAGCTCATCTTCTCCCATTGGGGCGTTTGTGACCTGACACTGGCATTGCCATGGGGCGATAACCCTAGAATCTCCGCTGCTGCACACATTGTATTCGCCGTACCCATAAATGGGCATACACCCGGTGTTGGGCATGCATTTCGGACAATGTCTTTATATTCTCTTTTTGTTATATCACCGGCTATATAAGCCGCATACCCTTGTTTTGTATGTGCCAAAGTAATCATTTTGCCTTTATGCTCTCCCGAAGCCATAAAACCACCTGTAAACATTACTGTTGGAATATTTACGCGAAGGGCTGCCATGATCATTCCGGGTACAACCTTGTCACAGCTGGCAAGCATTATCATGCCTTCAAGCATGTTTAGCTCTGCCAGGGTTTCCACCTCGGAAGAAACCATATCGCGAGCAGGAAGAGTGTAACGATCACCTGCAGTATTGGAACATATCCCATCACATATGCCTGTGACGGGTAACTCAAGAGCCAGTCCCCCGGCGGCATAGATCTCTTTTTTTATGCCTTCAACCACATCTTTAAAAGGATAATGGCCAGGGTTCATTTCGTTCCACGAATTTATAATACCGATTATCGGTCTTTTTACATCCACTTCGGATACACCCATCGCAAAAAGCAGTGCATTTCTATGGTCGAGGGATTCTTCATTCCATTGACGAATCATATTGTTACCTCCTAAAATTAGATTAACCGCCCAGATATGCCTTCTTTACTTTATCAGAGTTTAGAAGCTCACAACCTGTACCGCTGAGTGTTATTCTACCGTTTTCAAGAACATAAGCTTTATCACATATGCCAAGTGCCTTAAGTGCATTTTGCTCAACAAGCAATACAGTGATACCACTGTAACGAATTTGCTCAATTAGATTAAAAACCTGATTCACAATAATCGGTGCAAGGCCAAGGGACGGTTCATCCAATAAGATAAGCTTCGGTTTTGCCATCAGCCCTCGAGCAATGGCAAGCATCTGCTGCTCGCCGCCGGATAGTGTTCCGGCATATTGTGTTTTACGTTCTTCTAAAATGGGAAACAGTTTATAGTTTTTTTCTAAATTATCATAAAGCTCTTTGCCTTTCAATAGATAGCCACCTACAAGTAGGTTGTCTCTTACAGTTAGACCTGAGAAGGTCCGACGACCTTCCGGAACATGCACAACACCTTTTTCAACCACCTTATGGGGTTTAGTGGGAATAGGCTCACCCAAATACTCGATGCTCCCGGCAGTAGGCTTTACCTGGCTGGAAATGCAGCGAAGGAGTGTTGTCTTACCCGCACCGTTTGAACCAATAATACTGACGATTTGGCCTTTTTCGGCCTCAATGGAGACATCGTTTAATGCTTCAATGTGGCCATAGCCGGCACTTAGATTGCTCACTTTAAGCATTTGCCGTCCTCCTCCCCCAGGTATGCCTTTATTACTTCAGGATTTTCTTTAATCTCATCAGGAGTTCCAACTGCAATTGTCTTGCCGAAATTTAATACATGGATTCTATGTGAAATTCCCATTACAAGTTCAAGACGATGCTCGATTAATAAAATTGCAAAACCGATCTCGCGGCATAACCGACCGATTAATTCAGTGAGTTCATTGACCTCCGTAGGATTCAACCCGGCAGCCGGTTCGTCCAACAAAAGCACCTTTGGCTCACATGTAAGAGCTCTTGCTATTTCTATTTTACGTTGCAGACCATATGGCAGATTTCCTGGACGCTCATTTTTGTATGATTCAAGACCGACAACCTCAAGATAATGCTCACAGATTTCTCTGCCGCGCTTTTCTTCAGCTATACGCTTCGGAGTCGGAAGAAGCCCGCCGAGTATGTTGTATTGAGATGAAGGATCAAAAGCGCACATTACATTTTCTAAAACAGTTAAACCTTTAAAAAGTCTGATATTTTGAAAGGTGCGAGAAATACCCTCCCTGGTGATTAGATATTGTTCCATTCGGGTTATATCTTTACCGCATAGCAAAACAGTGCCTTGATCCGCGGTGTATACTCCAGATATAACGTTAAATACCGTTGTTTTACCGGCACCGTTAGGGCCGATGATACCGATTATGTCACCTTTTTCAGCAGTAAGGGAGAAGTTCTGTATTGCCTTAACTCCGCCGAAATTTTTACTTATATTTTTTACTTCAAGCATTATTCTTCTCCTCCTTTTTACCGCTACTAAAGTGATTAATTATTTTTCTAATGGAAAACTCATATTCACCAAACAAACCCGTGGGTTTAAAATTGATGATAATAAGCACTAGGACTGCGTAAAACACTGTTCTATACTCTGCGGCAAACCGAAGCATTTCCGGCATGGCAGTTAATATAACTGTGCCAAAGATTGAACCTGTTAAGCTGTTGATGCCTCCGAAGAAAACCATGATAACCCACTCTGCACTCTTCTTCCAACCGAAGATACCAGGGTCAACATAGGTTGTGTAAAATGCGTAAAGAGCACCGGCATAAGATGTTACGGCCACTGAAATCAAGAATGCCGTCATTTTAATTTTAGGAACATTGATGCCCATTGCTTTTGCAGCAAGCTCGTCACTCTTAGCCGCTAAACACTGTCTTCCATATTTTGAATTTTTTAAATAACTAATCAAGATAATGCAAAAAATAGCCGACAAAAGCGCCAATGCCGGTGTGGTCTTTTTGGGAATCCCTGAAAAGCCTAGAGCTCCACCGGTAATAGATTGCATTTGGTTTAACAGTGCCGTGATTGCCTCACCGAAACCCAATGTAACTAGGGATATATAGTCACGACGCAGGCGCACGGTTGGCAAACCGACAATATAACCTACGATAACGCTGATAATGACTGCTATTATGACTGCAATGAAAAAGGGTAATCCTGCTTTAACAACCAGAACACCGGAAACATATGCACCGATCGCCATAAATGCTGCTTGACCTAAGGAAAACATGCCTGTTAGGCCGGTAAGAACATATATGCCTGTAACAGCAATAACCGAAATTAGTGTGAATGTAAGTATCGAAGCATAAAACTGCATATGCTACCCCCCTTTAAGCTTTTTCCTGTATGTTGGAACCTGCGATTCCCTGTGGTCTTACAAGCAGGAATATCAACATAATCAAGAATGAAAAAACCGGTGCATAACCTGAGCCTACAAAGTTAATCAGCAGGGTCTCAGTTAAGCCCAGCAGAATAGCACCTAATACGGCTCCCAAAATGCTGCCCAAACCACCTATTACAGAAGCAATGAACCCTTTTACAACAAGATTACCGAGCTGTGGATAAAGTGTATAGTTAATTCCTAAGAAGACTCCGGACAGACCTGCTAATGCTCCGGACAGAAAAAAAGCCAGCTGGATGATTCCAAATACATTTATACCCATAAGACCGGCTGTGTCCCTGTCGAAAGATACTGAACGAAGAGCACGACCGAGCCTTGTTTTCTGAATAAACAGCACCAAAAGAGCAAGTGCAACACCTGATGAAATAAACATAATTAAATCTGATTTTGATATAACAAAATCTCCAAATTTGATTACCAAACTTTCAAAGAAACGCGGATAATTATAAAAATTAGGACCAACCCAAATAGTGACAATGCCTTCATATAATGTACCCAGTGTGATGGACGATACGAAAAAATAAAAGGGTGATGTACTGTGGAGTGTGATTTTTCTAAACGCAACCAGTTCACCGATATAGGCAATTAAACCGCCTGCAATCATAGAAACAATGACAACCGGAAATAATGAACAGCCTGTATAAACTGAAAAAAAGTACCCAACAAATGCACTTAGTGTCATAAGGGCACCATGAGCAAAATTAGAGAATTTTAATATATTAAAGATAAGTGAAAAGCCTGTAGCGATCAGGGCATAAACCGATCCCAATGCTAATCCGTTTATTATAATCTGTAGTGACATTGCTTTTCCTCCTATACTATTCAATACCCCCCCTGTATTTGCAGGGGGGGATATTGATATTTCAAAGGTTAATTAATTATTCAGGAACTGCATAACGCTTTAGCATTACCGGAGCTTGATTTTTAATCTCATGCATAACCATTTCCAGACCTTTTGTTTGATGTGTAGAAGGATCGATTGTTATTTTACCCGTTAGCCCTTGATACCCGGAGAGTTTTTCTACCGCATTCTTGATAGCTACAGGATCATCACCGACTTCACCGATTGTTTTAGCAAGAATGTTCATAACATCATAACCTAGGAAGAACTTATTTGTTGCATCATTACCTGTTTTGTCTTTGTAGGCTTTAATGATATCCTGGATTTGCGGCTCAGTCTCTGTTATGTTGTTGATGTAAAGCACGCCATCAGACTCAGGACCACAAAGTTTCGGGAATGGAGGACAAGCATCAAGTCCGCAAACCAGTCGACCTTCAAAGCCGATTGCGCGAGCTTGCTGTACAATAAGAATAAGCTCTTGTGTATAGTTTGGAGCGTAGATGGAATCTGCACCCGCAGCAACTATTTTGTTTAGCATGGTTTTGAAGTCCTTGTCATTTGGCTGATAAGGAACCTCAGCAACAATTTCGGCACCAAGTTCTGTAGCTGCAGCTTTAAACGGTTCTACCAATGATACAGAATAAGCATTTGATTGGTTGAAAATAACGCCGATTTTCTTCAAACCCTGTTCTTTTACTGCAAAGTTTGCCATGATAGTACCCTGCTGTTTTGAAGAAGGCTGGAACAAGAACATGTTCTTGTATGGCTTGCCATCATCCTTTATTGTAGCTCTGTCGTCTATTGCAAAGCCAAGAACCGAAACATCATACTGTTCAGATATGGGAGCTATTGCTATAGCGATATTTGCAACAGGAGGTCCTATTATAGCTGACACTTTATCTGTTGTGCTCATACGTGTGAATGCATTGATGGCTTCTTGTACATCAGCTTTTGTATCATATGTTATTACTTTAATCTGGCGTCCGTTTACGCCACCTGCGGTATTAATTTCGTCAGCCGCCCATTTTGCTCCTGCTTCGACCATTTTTCCCAATGTGGATGTTACACCTGTAATATCTTGAAGACAACCTATTACGATGTCACCCTCCGGTGCAGGTTTTTCGCCTTCTGCTGGGGTTTCTGACGGAGCTTCCGCTTCAGGACCTTTAGCAGG
>CAZFME010000136.1:549-5182 GCA_964520055.1 uncultured Clostridia bacterium | reverse complement strand
ATATGAGCTTCAGTATTACTTTCAATTTGATTCCTCCTTGGTATTTTTCGTTAAGGCTTTCACCTCGCTTTTTAATGGTTTAAGGCA
Organism: uncultured Clostridia bacterium; assembly: GCA_964520055.1. Classification (GTDB taxonomy): domain Bacteria; phylum Bacillota; class Thermosediminibacteria; order Thermosediminibacterales; family Tepidanaerobacteraceae; genus DUNY01. The sequence goes on along the minus strand of CAZFME010000136.1, from coordinate 5,095 downwards.
TGTAAATATTATATTACTTTAACTGTTAAGTCAAACATCCTCTATAAAAAAGAGCCCAGCTGAATTGTTCAGCTAAGCTCCATAAAAATCTAGAATAATGAGTTCTTTACTTTACCACTATATTTACCAGTTTTTTCGGCACAGTAATAACCTTTTCTATTTTTTTACCTTTAATCTGGGATATGATCTTGTCTTGTTTAAGAGCCTCTTCCTTCATATCATCTTCAGTAGCTTCAGCGGAGATATTCATTTTATCCCGCACTTTTCCGTTGACCTGTACCACTATTTCTATCACATCTTCTATAAGGGCTTCCACATCATATTTGGGCCACGGCATCATATGGATGCTCTTTTTATAACCCAGATTATGCCATAACTCCTCCGTTATGTGAGGGGCAAAGGGGGCGAGCAGCAAAAGGAGATTATCCAAAGCTTCTTTTATTACAGCCTTGGAAACACCACTGTCTTTATGAGCGTTCAATCCGTTTACCATTTCCATAATGGCACTTATAGCTGTATTAAAGTTAAACCTTTCGCTGACATCTTCCGTTACTTTCTTAATGGTCTTATGAGTAAGTCGCCGTACGTCTCGGTCATATTTCCCTTCTCTTTCTTCACCACTTAATTTGTGAGATAGTTCTCCCACCAGTCGAAAAACCCTTTGAAGAAATCTAAAACATCCTTCCACACCTTGGTCACTCCACTCCAGATCCCTTTCCGGGGGAGAGGCAAATAGGATGAACAGTCTGGCGGTATCTGCACCGTATTTTCCTATGATTTCTTCAGGGCTCACAGTGTTCCCGAGAGATTTTGACATCTTTACCCCATCTCTTAATACCATCCCTTGAGTAAGCAGGTTCTCAAAAGGTTCATCCGCTTCAACTAGGCCTGCATCCCGAGTAACTTTATTGAAAAACCTGGAATACATCAGATGCAGTATGGCATGCTCCACACCGCCTATATATTGGTCAACGGGCATCCAGTAATTAACCTTTTTTTGGTCAAAGGGTGAATTTTCATTTCTGGCATCGGTATACCTGTAAAAATACCATGAAGAACACATAAAGGTATCCATAGTGTCTGTTTCCCTTCGAGCAGGCCCATGGCATTTGGGGCAGGTTGTATGCAAAAATTCATCACACTCTTGTAATGGGGAATTACTTTGAGGGTTAAATTCTACATCTTCCGGCAAAAGTACCGGCAGATCTTGTTCCGGCACCGGGACCACGCCACATTTATCACAGTAGACCATAGGTATGGGAGCACCCCAGTATCTCTGCCGGGAAATCAGCCAGTCTCTAAGTTTAAAGTTTACTTTGAACTCTCCGATACCCGCATCATCCATATATTGCCCCACAGCTTTGATAGCCTCCAGGTTGTTCATACCGTTAAACCTATCGGAGTTTACTAAAATACCTTCTTCTACAAAAGCTTCCATCATTTCATCAGAATGCAGAAGTTTTTCTTCAGGTGAAATAACCACTTTTATAGGTAAGTCGTATTTCTTTGCAAATTCAAAGTCTCGTTGGTCGTGGGCGGGAACTCCCATAACCGCCCCGGTGCCATAACCCATCAGCACATAGTTAGCTATCCAAATGGGTACTTTTTCACCATTCATGGGGTTAATCGCATATGCTCCGATAAACATACCTTCCTTTTCGGTTTCAGTGGAGGTTCTGACTATTTCATTGTATTTTTCCATCCTCTTTTTGAATTCTTGAACTGCGGTTTCGTACTCCGTTCCTATCGTAAGAGTCTCCACCAGTGGATGCTCCGGTGCCAAGACCATATATGAAACTCCATAGACCGTGTCAGGTCTAGTGGTAAATACCGAAATTTTGTCGCCGGTTTTTTCTGCGGTAAAGGAAAACTCCACACCTTCACTTCGCCCTATCCAATTTTCTTGCATGGCTTTTACCTTATCAGGCCAGCCAGGAAGTTTTTCCAAATCCTCTAAAAGCTCATCAGCATAGTCAGTTATCTTGAAAAACCACTGCTCCAGGTCTTTTTTAATTACCTCTGATTTACAGCGGTCACATATTCCATCGACGACCTGTTCATTGGCCAGAACCGTTGAACAAGATGGACACCAGTTTACAAAAGCTTTTTTTCGATATGCCAAACCCTTATTATATAGCAGCAAAAAGAACCACTGAGTCCATTTATAGTATTCGGGATGACATGTAGCCACTTCCCTGTCCCAGTCATAGCTCAATCCCATTTGCTTTAGCTGTGCTCTCATATTGGCGATATTGCTCCAGGTCCATTTGTAAGGGTGGACGCCATGCTGTATCGCGGCATTTTCCGCCGGAAGGCCAAAACCGTCCCAACCCATTGGGTAAAGTACATTATATCCGTTCATCCTTTTAAATCTAGCAACCACATCACCTATTGAATAGTTGCGGACATGGCCCATGTGAAGATTTCCCGATGGATAGGGAAACATTTCAAGACAATAATATTTTTGTTTATCATAATCCTCAAAAGTTTTATATATCCTGTCTTCTTCCCATTTTTTCTGCCATTTGCTTTCAATAGATTTAAAATCGTATTTCAACTTATTTCCTCCTCTATATACATGGTTCTGGTGTAAAAAGTCACTCCGGCGAAGATGACGATACCTCTCCCTTAAGCTAGATCTGTTATTCTAAAGCTTGTTCCCGCACTACGTAGGGACTTGAGGCAATTCGGCGTCCTGCCTAGTGCCCGTCAGCGTACGCCCTGCACGCTGCCCCTGTTACCTTTGTCCCAAGCTTAATAACAACAACGGTCTTGCTTAAAAGGGGTCGTTTGCCGTCATCTTAACCTCAGAGTTTTTATGCCAAAATTAATTACACATTTGTTAAACATTATGACTATCTATACATTAAAAAAAGTTTCTTATCCCTTTGTTAGGGACGAGAAACTTTTCCTCGCGGTACCACCCTAATTGGCCAGAAGGCCCAACTTAGACATTTTAACACCTGTCGGCATCAATGAAGGCGAGTTCAAGGGTTTGCTCTTCCGGATTTCACCAATACTCCGGATCTCTGTGAAGAGTAATATCCCCATACTACTCCTTCCGGTCTGTTTTAAGTTAATTTAGTCGGATTTTCTATATTATATTCTAAGTCTTTTTGAGTGTCAACACTGTTTGATGATAAATCAAGCGGTGTTGCATCGACCCAGAGCCGCTCCAACATATAATATTCTCTTTCAGAACGGACGAATATATGCACAATTACATCGTAAAAATCCATCAAAATCCATTTGCCGTCCTTGTAGCCTTCTTTGCTTCTAAGTTTATAGCCTTTTTCAGTCAGGCTTTGTTCTACTTCATCAGCCAGTGCCTGAGCATGGATAGGTGATATGCCAGTGGCTATTACGAAGTAATCGGAAAATACCGCTATAGAGCTTATATCCAGTACCAATATATCCTGACCCTTTTTATCCTCTAAAATACCTGCCGCTTTAAGGGCACAGGTTTTAGGGTCTCTTATCATCCATTTCCCTCCATGAATTAATTTACATCCTTTCCTACTATTATTGTCGGAAAATCAAAGCTTTTATCCGTTTCCTCCTGCTCCTCCAACCGAGCTTGTGTGAGCACCTTGGCAACCTTTTCCGCATCATCTTTCTTATCTTTTGGGTATATTATAGTTGTACTTTCATAGTCAAAGCTATCGGCATTGGCTACGGTAACAACCTTAAAGCCCTGGGATTCCAGCTTGCTTGCCACTTTGGAAGCAACACCTTGAGCACCGTTTCCATTTAACACGGCAACTTTGATGTTACCGTCATCAAAGAATATCTCATCTATCATCTCATTCATTTGATTTTGAAAAGGGATAAAATAACTTGTTTCCGAAATGTATTTCCCTTCACCCGGTATCATATACATCTTTATATCATCCTGTTTTATCTGCCGGGCAAAATTGGCAAGACTTGCCAGCTCTAAGGGCTGTATGTCGGTTTCCACATTTTCTTGCACCACATCTATAATCTTGGGGAGCTTTAAAATAGTAGCCGGCCTTAGAGCTTTCTTGATTAAAGCCTCCATAAACTGCTGCTGGGCTTTAACCCGGCCGATATCGGCATCAGGATACTCCCTGTATCTTACAAATTGTTCGGCTTTGTCCCCATCAAGCACCTGCTGTCCGGGAGACAAGTCTATATAAATACCTCCCGCAGGATCACTGTATTTCATTTCCTCTTTAATATCTATATCTACACCGTCCAAAACATCAACAATGTTTCTAAAGCTTGAAAGCTTAACTACCACATAGTTGTGAATAGGCACACCCAGAAAATCCTTAACGGTTTTTACTGCCAAATCTGCCCCACCAAAAGCCGTGGCTGCATTTATCTTCTGAATTCCAAATCCACCAAGTCTTATTCTGGTATCCCTTGGTATCGATAGAATTTTGACATCCTTATTCTTTTTATCCAAACTGACTACTATAATAGTGTCCGACCGGTGCCGATTATGTTCTTCTTTGGCTCCGATAGTGCCTGCATCCATACCCAAAAGTAATATATTCTGCCTACCGCCTTTTATAAACTCATC
>CAZFME010000136.1:0-539 GCA_964520055.1 uncultured Clostridia bacterium | reverse complement strand
GAGGAATTAGGATCTAAACCGGGTTCCAGCGGGTCATTTAAACCACGGAATACATAATAAAACCCACTTCCCATTGACAATATAATAAATAAAAGAATGCATAAAAATATTTTCAAAGGCCTTTTCATGCTTTTCCCTCGCTCTCCCGTTGCATGAGAATAAAATTCCTGCCTGAAATCGTCTTTGGATGTAATAAGCTCCCTTTACTCAAAACATACTTTATTATAGAATCGAAAGCATCGATAAGTGCATCATCAAGGTCTTTAAAGGCCTTCACTCTAAGTTCTTCCACTCCCGGAAAAGTTCTCCCGGGTTCGGTTAAATCCGAAAGAAATATTATTTTATCAAGCAGGCTCATATCTGCATCACCGGTAGTATGGATTTTTATAGCGTTAAGTATTTCTCTATCGTTTATACCATAATCCTGTTTGGCTGTAGCAGCTCCCAAAGGTCCATGTATTAAAGCTTTTTCGCGCTTTTCAATATCATCTAAAAGTATACCAAAATATTCAACCATTTTCAACTGATATTCTGTATCC
>CAZFME010000135.1:0-5314 GCA_964520055.1 uncultured Clostridia bacterium | reverse complement strand
AATAATCGGTAGCTTCAAGGGAGGGGATGAAAATAGAAGAGTATTTAATCCGAGAAATGGTCATAGAGGATTACGATGAAGTTTATCAGTTGTGGAGCTTAACAAAAGGAATAGGCCTAAGCAGGGCGGACACCAAAGAAAACATTGATGCTTATTTAAAAAGAAACAAAGGATTAAGCTTTGTTTGTGAAACAGGTAATCGGATAATTGGGGTGATACTATGTGGTCATGATGGCAGAAGAGGTTTTATACATCATTTGGTCATAGATGAAAAATATCGGCAAATCGGCCTGGGAGAGAAATTAGTATCAAAGTCTTTAGAGCGGTTAAAGCAAGCAGGTATACAAAAGTGCCATCTTTTTGTCATGAAAGATAACGAGCTTGGTAAGGAGTTTTGGGTGAAAACAGGGTGGGTGCAACGTGAAGATATAAGGACGTTTTCAAGAAATATATAACTATGTGTTGCACATGGGTCGGAAACTTTTGACTTTCCAGAACCTACGATTACTAAAATAAAAGGTATTTTGCCAAGAACCCAGAATATAAAAGTATAGAAGGAATATGATATTCAAGAGGTGTTTGGCATGAGGGACTCTGATTTAGCGCTTGCTTACTTTTTTGCTCTATTACATACCCTTATAACGGGTTTATCTTTTCTTTTTACGAAAACAGCTTTGAAGTTTGCTAGCCCTATGGATGTATTGGCTTTCCGCTTTACCGCTTCTCTAATAGCTCTGATTGTCCCAATTCTACTTAGAAGGATACATCTTGACTACACCGGTAAAAACCTCTCTCAAGTTTTTTCTTTAGCACTGCTTTACCCAATAGCATTTTTCGGCCTTCAAACCTTTGGACTTGTTTATGCCACTTCTTCGGAAGGCGGGATTTTGCAATCGGTTACGCCGATCTTCACTATGATATTGTCTGCTGCGTTTTTAAAGGAAAGGACGACATTTTATCAAAAGGCTTCAATTTTATTATCGGTAATCGGTGTAATATATATCTTTATTATGAAAGGAGCCGGTTTTGACATATCAAGAGTATTGGGAATATTTCTTTTACTTCTTTCAGCTCTTGCTTCTGCCGGTTATCACATCCTTACCCGCATAACGCTAAGACAGTTTTCGGTAACCGAAATCAGCTTTATGATGACTTTAATGGGATTTTTGTTCTTCAATACTGTCGCTGTAATAGGACATCTCTTGAAAGGCAATATCAACCAATTTCTGCTCCCCTTGCAAAATTACGAGTTTGTTATTTCAATATTGTATCTTGGGATTCTATCTTCATTAGTGACATCACTGCTGAATAATTATATACTTACTAAAATCGAAGCGGCAAAAGTTAGTGTCTTTGGCAATCTGCGAACTGTCGTCACTATTTTTGCAGGGGTATATTTTCTAAAAGAACAGTTATTTCCTTATCTTATAATAGGTTCATTAATGATTATTTTAGGTGTAATCGGTACCAACTATACCGGCCATAAACGAGAGCCAGCACAGCCCATGCAAGATGATAAGCAGCGTTAGCTGCTTTTTAGTAAAAATATGGAAGGATGAAGACGATAAGGGTTTTTTCATGTATAATAGCATTAACGGCAATAAGAAGCTTTTGCCTTATCAAAGTAATGACACATATAAGAGGTGGGAGTATGTATAATACAACCTTGAATAGAGCCGGTTCTGGTTTGGCTCCGATCATCCTCTTAGTGGATGACGATCAGGACATATTGCAGGGACTAGGAAATACATTAACAAGGGCCGGTTATAAAGTTGTAACAGCATCTGACGGGCAGGAAGCCTTAGATGTTTTCAATAATATATTTCCTTCCATAGTAATTCTTGACCTTATGATCCCGGTCAAAGACGGTATGGAGGTCTGTAGAGAGATTCGTAAAAAATGCGATGTACCTATTCTCATGCTTACAGCCCGGGATGACAGCATAGATAAGATACTGGGCTTGGAATTGGGGGCCGATGATTATGTTACAAAACCCTTTGACAGTCGGGAAGTAGTAGCACGAATCCGGGCAATACTTCGCCGGACAAGTAGGAAAATTCCCGGCACAAGTATGGTTTTTGACGGAGGAAAGGTGAGAATACATTTAGCCTCTCAAAGTGTTGAGGTACAGGGGCAGCCGGTGGCCCTGACACCTACTGAGTTTGACCTGCTGGTACATTTGGCAAGGCACCCATCCCAAGTATTTACAAGGCATCAGCTACTGGAACAGGTTTGGGGTTATGATTTTCCCGGTGATTTGCGAACGGTGGATGTACATATTAGCCGATTGCGCCAAAAAATTGAAGAAGATCCCTCCAATCCAGCGCTCATCATTACCCGCTTCGGTGTTGGTTATGCATTTAACGATTCTTAGAAGGTTGAGACAAAGATTTGACAGCCTGCGCTGGAGGCTGGGAATAAGTTTTGCATTATTAGCTTTGGTTGTTACAGCACTTTTGACCGGCATAGCCGTATACACCATAACAACCATATCCCTTTTTGCCCAACGGGAAAATGCTGTTACTGCCGTTTCAGGTGCAGCCACCGCTTTTTCCGATGCCATTACCTTGTCTACGGTGGATCCGGCTCAGTCGGCTCATCAACTGGGCCTTGCAGCCGGGGGCCGCATCCTTTGGCTGGGCCCCGAGGGAGTAGTGCGGGTTGATGGTGAAGGGGATACGGGCCTTGCAGGACGACACCTTGAACTACCGGAAAATCTTACAAGTCAAGATTTGCCGGCAGCACAAATATATACAGCCGGCAATTGTTGGGTTGCTTATGCGATAGCTCCTTTAAAAATCTCTAGTCAACCTGCGGGAAGTTTATTGTTGATTCGCGATTTAGAAGCGGTTAAATGGGAATTTTACGAGCTGAGAAAGAGACTATGGGGAACGGGAGCAATACTTGCCTTGGCTTTTACCTTGTTGGGATTTCTTGTGGCCGGATCTTTGTCACGCCCACTGGAGGCAATAACCAGAGCGGCCTTTGACATGCAAGCCGGAAAGCTCCAACAGTCGGTGCCGGTAGAAGGGAGTTTGGAGATAGCAAGGCTTGCTGAGGCCTTCAATGATATGGCTGCTCGGGTAGCTGAACTCGATGAGCAGCGTCGGGCTTTTATAGCTGATGCCGCCCATGAACTAAGAACCCCTTTGGCAGCACTTAAAGCCTTAGCTGAAGGGATGGAAGGTGACCAAGAGGAATTAAAAGGATTTATACGACAAATAGATAGACTGACTAGGTTGGTGAATAATTTACTTACACTGGCCCGGCTTGACAATCCCCAGTTAAAAATTAACCCGGTATCTATCCGAGTCATAGACTTATTGGATGAAGTTTTGTGGACCATTAAGCCCATTGCTGTTAAAAAGGATATTAATCTTATATTTGAAAATCGAGAGATACAAGCGTGGATTATTGGGGATCCCGATTGGTTGCATCGAGCTTTGGTAAATGTTCTTGACAATGCGGTAAGATATACGCCAAAGAGAGGATGGGTCAGTATAACCGTCCAAGCTGAAAAAGATTTTACCCATATTATTATTGAAGACACCGGCCCTGGAGTTCCGGAAGAAACCCTTTCCAAACTGGGAACCCGCTTTTACCGTCCCTCTGCATCTAGGGATAGGCACACCGGTGGTTCCGGTCTGGGGCTTTCCATTGCCCAGGAAATAATTAAGTTACACGAGGGGTATCTTTCCTTTAACAATGTTTCAGGTAGCGGACTTTGTGTAAAGATATCATTACCCCAAGCACCTCCGGAAGTGTAACAACTTCTTAACATCTTGTTACACTTTTGCAAAAATAATATGAAATAATCTATTATGGAGGTGTTAATGATGCAAAATAAAAAAACATTAATAATCATTCTAGGTTTGTTAGTTGTTATAGCTGTCAGTGTATACTTAAATCGCACGCCGAAGCTTGACAGTATAAATCCACTCCCTGACGCTGAAGGCAGTGAGCCAGAGCAAAACCCTGATTTTTCAAAAGATAATCCGTCGGAGCAACTACCCGATGTCAATCCTTCTCTTGTAAAAGGTCATGGGGATTTGGCCTTTGTTTCGAAAGGACTTTTATATATGATAGATGGCAGCACAGGGGAATTAAAGCAACTCACTGAATCCGGCCAGGCTATATACCCCCGCTGGTCCTATGATGGTAAGTACCTGGCATTTATTAGAATTACCGATACCAAATCCAGTTCGGGAACTCTTTGGATTGTTGGCAGGGACGGAAAAGGGGCCCATCAAGTACAGGGACTGCCACAGCCTATAGGGGTAGGGGATTTTCAGTGGTCTCCCGCTAATCATATATTGGCAGTAAGCAGCTGGAATGTAACTGACGGCATATGGCTAGTGCAGCTAAATGAAAAGCCCCGGCAATTGGTAAAGGCAAAAAACCCCATGTGGTCTGCTTGGTCTCACGATGGAAAACGTATTGCCTACAATATCACTGAAGACTCGGAAGCTATGGGAGATATTCTATATACAATAGGGATAGATGATGGGAAAACGGTAAAACGATTAGACCTTGCCGGCACAGGTACCGGCATCGAGGCGGCCAAATGGTGGCCGGACGGACAGGGGCTGCTGTACTGGACAAATCCTGCTTCCCATTCATCTTCCATGAGAGCCGACGGCTTACAACTTTGGACTTTGAACCTGGATGGTGGTGAGCCTAAAGAGATAGATGATACCTTGACTTATAGAGAATGGCTTGACTTTTCACCCGATGGCAAACTAGTAATGACAAGCGGCATTGGGCGAAGTCTTTGGTATTGGAAAAAACTAGCTTTGGCTGATGTTAAATCAGGTGAGGTGGAGTATATAGAACCCCCGAAGGGATCCGTTGCCTTTGAACCGGCCTTTTCACCTGACGGCAAAAAAATAGCGTTTATTGCAGCTCAGGAAATGGATGAACGTACGTTTTACAGTGAACAAGAACCATGGTTTGAAAGCCGAACCCTCTGGGTTGCAGATGCTGACGGCTCCAATGCCAAACCTCTCATCGGTTCTAAGATTTACTCACCAATGTGGTCAAAGAACGGTAAAGACCTTTTCTATATCCGTGACAATGACTTATGGTTATACAGTGATGACGGGAATAAAGAAGTTTTGAGAAATATAGCGGATTATGAAACCTGGGGATTTTACGGATATGTCAGATACTCCGATTTGTTTGATTGGTTTAAATAAGTGAGTAAATTCAAATAATGACAAGGGGACGTTTCGTTTGTCACCTTTCTTCATTTGATGACAGACGAAACGTCCCGTGCGCCACGAGGCGCATAGCATATAGCAGGTGCGAATCCTGC
>CAZFME010000134.1:0-5437 GCA_964520055.1 uncultured Clostridia bacterium | reverse complement strand
GATAAAATTGATGACCATTGTAGCATTGGTGTTCGCACCGCTGTTTATCTAGATATTTGACAAATAGTACCTGCTTTCAAAAAGCGGAAGTTTTTACGATGAAAGCTTGATATTTTTAAAACTATCTTATGATAAAACCTTGATTACAGGTTGACAGATATATCTTGACTTTTACAGCAAAAAATAAGCGAAAAGCCTGAATGCCTTATAACAATAAGGCATTCAGGCTTTTCGCTTTAATCATAAAGTTGTTAAAAAATGAAAGAACAGACATTAACGTCTTCAATCTTGGTATTACCTTCAAACAACCAATAGGTAATAGGTAAAGCTGTCTATTTTAAGTAGTATTAAAGTAATTAGCAACAAAACTGAAGTTATATTAAAAAAAAGATTGACAAGTAGTATATTAATATGGTAGTATGTAAGTGAAAATATTCAGGTTATTTTTAAACAACTTGAAATATAGGTGATAAAAATGAAACTTGGCATTACAGACTTGAGAAATCAACAACAATGGCAAGACAAAGGCTACGAACTACCTGACTTTGATATTGAAAAGGTAAGAGAGAATACACTTAAAGTCCCCATATGGCTGCACTTTGGAGCGGGCAACATATTCAGAGCATTTCCTGCAGTGCTGCAGCAAACCCTTCTAAACAATGGCCTATCAGACAAAGGAATCATAGAATCCTATGATAAAGAAATTATCGAAAAAGCCTACACACCTTATGACAACTTGAGCCTGATCGTCACCTTAAAAGCTGATGGTAACATGGACAAAACAGCGAATAGCCTGTGACACATCTCAAAATATTCCAGTGCACTTTGGAGAAACCCTCAATGCATACATTGCTACCGGAAAAAGAGAGTATCAACACTTAAATATTGCCACTTTTCCTTGCTGGTTGGCTAAGACACCTTATGGGAGTGGACGATAAAGGCAAATTTTACACCCAGCCCTGACCTCATAAGAATTATATTAGACTAAACCAGGTAAGATAAACAAAATGAAGTTTAAAAAATCAGGAGGCGATGTATCAAGTAAAAATACAAAAATAAACAAATTAAGAAATACTCTATTTAACTTAAATCTATCAAGTAAAAGCATATATAACCTATCAAGGGTTATTAAGTATGGAGGGTACTATGAAGAAAATGGATATCATACAGACAATTCTAGAAACAGGTACATTTTTATCCTTTAGTGCTATGATAATTACAGTGTTACTTCAAGTTATAACAAGGGCTCTCTTTCCAGATAAAAGCTTTGTATGGACGGAGGAAGCTGCAAGGTTTTTCTTTATTTATGCGGTGGCATTTGCTGCACCACTAGCAATGAAAAAACAAGAATATGTCAATGTAGATATTATACTTAATGCTTTATCTGCTAATGCTAAAAAAGCATTAGAACTCATTATTCATGCGATAACCATAATATTTTTCTCTATAGTTTTTTTCCAAGCAATCAAGTTTGCAAAACTAGGGATTGGTCAGACTTCTCCATCAATGTCAATACCCATGTATATCAGCTATTTTAGCACGACCATTATGATAGTGTTTATAATTTACTATGCTATAGGTAATCTTTTAAAAGATGTTGTCAGCTTTAAAGAAAGAGGTGATATAAAATGATGGTCGCAATACTGTTCTTATCTTTCATTGCACTGATATTTCTAGGAGTCCCTATAGCATTCTCTTTAGGCATTTCCTCTTTGATATATTTAGCACTAAATGATATTTCTTTAACAATTCTTGCTCAAAAGATGTATATGGGGATAAACTCTTTTACACTATTGTCTATACCCGGATTTGTATTGGCAGGCAATTTGATGAATTCCGGTGGAATAACAAAAAGAATTATAGAATTTTGTGACGCAATAGTGGGTTTTATCAGAGGCGGTTTGGCCCTTGCAAATGTTGTAGCTTCTATGATATTTGCGGGGATTTCAGGGACAGCACTTGCTGATACAGCTAGTATAGGCCCTATTCTCATTCCTGCAATGGTAGAACAGGGTTATGATCCGGACTTTTCTGCTGCAGTAACAGCCGCATCGTCAACCATAGGCCCCATTATTCCACCTAGTACTCCCATGATTGTAGCAGCAACTCTCGTTGGTCTTTCTGTTACGAAAATGTTCATTGCCGGAATCATACCGGGAATCCTTATGGGAATTGGTATGATGATTCTTTCTTATTATATTTCCGTAAAGAGGGGCTATCCAAAAGGCGAATTTAAGTCTCTAAAATATATTTGGGAATCCTTTAAGGGAGCTTTTTGGGCTATATTGATGACGGTAATAATTCTGGTTGGAATACTAGGTGGTATTTTTACACCTACTGAAGCGTCAATCGTAGCAGTTGTCTATGGTGCTCTAGTAGGAATGTTTATATATAAAGAGTTGAAATTAAAAGATTTACCTAAGGTTATGATAGACTCCTTGAGGACTACAGCTTCCATCATGGTATTAGTCGGATTTGCCAATACCTTTGCCTGGATATTAGCTAGTGAGCAAATTCCTCAAATGATTGCAAAAGCCATACTATCAATTAGTAGTAATCCAATAATTGTAATTTTATTAATTAACGCGTTGTTACTGTTTGTCGGTACATTTATGGAAACCGTTGCAGCCCTTATAATTTTATTTCCGGTTTTATTACCTGTAGGTACTGCTATAGGAATGGATCCTATACAATTTGGGGTTATGGTGGTGCTAAACCTAATGATAGGGCTAACTACTCCACCTGTTGGGGTATGCCTATTTGTTGCCGGTAGTATTGCAAAAATATCACTTGCAAGGTTAACAAAAGCCATTTTACCCTTTATAGTAGTTAACTTAATAGTGTTACTATTAGTTAGTTTCGTACCGTCTATAACACTATTTTTGCCAAGGTTACTTGTAGGGAAGTAAAGGAGAGGGTTAAATGAAAGCAATACAAGTATCGGAGCCGGGGAAAATTGAAATTATTGAGCGAAATTTGCCGCAAATCGAAAATACTGATGAAGTTTTAGTGAAGGTGAAATACGCAGGTATATGTGGATCAGATATGCATATATACCATGGAACATCACCTGTAGCAACCTACCCTAGAGTAATAGGTCATGAATTTGTCGGTGAGGTAGTAAAAACCGGCGAAAATGTAAAAAAGCTTAAAACCGGAGATAGAGTTGTAATTGAACCCATATATTATTGCGGTAAATGTTATTCATGCAGAACAGGAAGACCCAATGTATGTGAAAAGCTGGAAGTATTAGGTGTACATAGAGATGGAGGTTTCCAAGAAATTGTGACAGTAAAGGAAGCAAATGCCCATAAATTCGGAGAACACCTAAGTTGGGATGAAGCAGTACTTATAGAGCCCTTTACCATAGCTTGTCAAGTTACTTGGAGAGGCGATGTCAGAAAGAATGATTTTGTGTTTATCCAGGGGGCTGGTCCCATAGGATTGGCAATCTTACAATATACCAAGTATAAAGGCGGCATATGTATAGTTTCAGATATTGTAGAGTTAAAACTAACCGAAGCTAAAAATCTAGGTGCAGATTTCATAATTAATGCAGTAAAACAAGATGTAGCATCAGAAATAAAAAGCATAACAGAAGGAATGGGAGCGAATGTAACCATAGACACAGCTTGCACTCCAAAAACTTTTGAAACGGCAGTAAAAGTGACATCTTCAGCAGGAAGAGTTGTAGTTATGGGGTTTGATGATACTCCCTCAAGAATACCCCAATTGACGATTACTAAAGGAGAACTTACAATTTGCGGTTCTAGACTTCAGACTTATAAGTTTCCCGAGGTTATAGAGTTATTTAATGAAAGAAAGTTAAATCCCACTGCTCTTGTATCTCACAAGATGCATTTCACTCAAATAAAAGAAGCCATCAGGATTATAGAAGATAATAACCAACAAGTTTCAAAGATAATATTAGAGTTTTAGTGTTGGCAAAACAGTTCTTTATTGTTGCAAATTTACACCTTACTATAAGTTTTTTGGAAGGAGGAATAAAAAAATCTCACACAAAATCACTATACCATGCGGAAAGGAGGTAGTGAATTAGCTTAAACAAAGACAGTTAAATAAAAATTATGTATAGCTAAATCACTGTAATAAAAAAATAGGGGGTTTAAAATGTCTAAAAAGTTTAGGATTTTATCCTTGTTGCTAGTTTTGATTTTGACATTATCGTTAGCAGCTTGCGGAAGTTCGCCAAGTGAAGGTGATTCTGGTAATGGACAAACGGAAAATGCTGGACAACAGGAAAAAATTGTATGGAAATTCGGTCATTTGGGAAATGAACAACATGTCTGGCATAAAACTGCACAAGAATTTGCTAGGCTTGTAAGTGAAAAAACTGACGGTCGTTTGGAAATCAAGATCTATCCTAATGAACAATTAGGCAATGAAATGGACACCTTAAACATGATAAGAGATGGCTCTGCAGATATGACTATTTCAGGTGAGTCTATGCAAAATTGGGCACCTAAAGCAGCAATGATAGCTACGCCATATGCATTTAAAGATATAAACCACATGGTAAAAGTAATAGAAGGCGACTTAGGAAAAGAGATCAGCGATCAAATTATTGAAAAAGTTGGTGTTACCCCAATTTATTATCATCTGAGATCTGCTAGAAATCTAACATCTAATAAACCTATAAGAAATTTAAGTGACTTAAAAGGCTTTAAAATGAGAGTGCCTAATGTGCCGGTGTTTTTGGATGCATGGAAAGCAGCAGGAGCTCAGCCACAAGCCATGGCTTTCAGTGAAGTGTTTACAGCTTTACAACAGAATGTAATACATGGTCAAGAGAATCCTTATGATTTAATATTAAGTGGTGGTTTACACGAAGTGCAAAAATATACAAATGAAACAGAGCATGTTCTTGGCTGGCTTTATGTTGTTGTAGGAAACAAACAGCTCAATTCTTTGCCTGATGATATGAAGGCAGCTGTATTAGAGGCTGCTGAAGAAGTCCAAGTATATGGCGAAGAATTATTCCAAACAGACACCGAATTGTGCAAACAGCAATTGCAGGAAAAGGGTATGGAAATAGTTACTGACGTAAACAAACAAGAATTTATAGATGCTATGATACCCGCAGTAATGAACAGCTTGAATGAAGAACAAAAAGATTTGTATGAAAGAATAGTGAACATGTAATGATTAAGTAGGAGTTACTATACTGTAAAAACATACAACCCACTTAGTTTCTAAGTGGGTTGTATCCAAAATATATTCATTTGAATAGTTCTGGTAGGGGAATATTTTGAGTTTCAAAGTAATAGGTCATCGTATATACGATGTAAGTGAAGTTATAACAAAAGATATTTGCCAAAAATATTAGCATAACTAGTTGATAAATATAACATTGAAGTAGGAGTTGATTGCACTTGAAAATGGTTTTTAGATGGTTTGCCGGCGGGTATGATAAAAT
>CAZFME010000133.1:0-5441 GCA_964520055.1 uncultured Clostridia bacterium | reverse complement strand
CGTTTTCAGTAAAATCCTCAAAAAGTTGTCGGTTTAAATACACATGAATATCAATTGTACTTTTGCCTGAAGACAGGACATAACAGTTTTTTGAAACTTCTTTTAGTCTTCCTTTCATTCTCAACCTCCGATATAATTAAAGCTATTTTTTAATAGTAATTACACCTATTAATAGCTTATCTCATTCTCGGGTCGTTTTCAAGCCCGGGATAAAACATAAAATCGGGGAAATCCCCGATTTTATATTTTACATCCCGGTGGTTTGAATGCCTTGCATTATTTTATCCATCATAGTACCTTTCTCAGTAATATCGGACTTGTTCCATACAACTTCGAAAAGAATTCCCATGCCCGGTAAAGCCTCTTCTTCTCTTGTATCAATGGTTTCTTGGATGTAATCTTCTACCTCTTCACGACTACTTCCTGATAGACTCATGAGTACAAGATTTCGGATGTCTAAAGCTTGTTCCAATAAAATCTACCTGCCTTTCATTTGATTCTAAGTATATTAATTCCCCATTTTTTAAAATCATAACCACCCTGTTTGCTCCAGCCCTATAAAGGCATTTTACCGGTCTCAAACATCTTATGATATTTCAATTGTGCTGTGTTATTCTAATTACAAAAAATGACGGTATAACCGTCATTTAAAAGTTTATTGAATTTGCATTGTCTCTATATTATTTCTAAGCTCAATCCGGTCAGACTTAAAAACCGTTTTCCTATCTCTTCCCTCGTCAAATCATCTATATCTTGGGCTATTACCACCTGGACAGACATTTTATCCAGAAATACACTTGGGTTCTTCTTTGTTTTTATGCCTTTTTCAGTCATCAGTCGTTTTGCAATATTAATTATTTCTATTTGATTGCATGAGTCGCTGACGGTCATGAGATAACCTGTCTCCTGCTCCAGTTCATTAATTACATCAACGTATTTTTCGCCGACGATTTTCGATATAAAAGCAAGCTCAATGTATTTTACACCGCTGCTTGTTACTTTTATGCTTTTTTTATAAGGCCTGTGTGCCAACGTGGAAAATGCTTTATCTATGAATCTTAAGGCCTGGTTTTGCTCCATTTGACTTTTGTTCATGGAGGCAGAAACTTCCTGTTCGATTTTATCCTCTTCGTTTATTACCAAAGATAAGCCCGTTATTTCTTTAAACTGATTCGATAACGTATTGAAATTGACCGGTTCATCTTCAGCAGAAATCTTCACTTTACGGGTTTGTGGCATATAGGATATTTTATTTATTGTTAGATTTGAAGGGAATAAATTATAAACAACTTCATCTATTGCAGAAGTGTTGATATTTTGATTTATCTCAACCTGCCAGCCAGTATGTGTTTCAAATTCTGTTATCTCATCAGCATATCTTGTTTTGGCGATGTCCGGAAAATTAAAATATAAAAGTGCGATTTTTTCATCAAATCTTGCTCCTTTTTTATATAAACCCGATTCAGGACCGAAGAATTCGTCTACAAGCCCCAACATTTCATTAACTTCCATCACTTTAGGAGCACTTAGCTTTTCTATTTCACTTTTTCCCACGGCATGGTATAAAAACATGCGCCGCCGGTCGTGTTCAAAGTATATGGAGTCGTTTAATATTTCCTTTACCTCTATCGGGTCCTGCTTGTATCCCCATATTTCTATAAGGTCTTCTACAGAAAGAGCAGCTGCAGTGCCTATATTGATTTTAACAAATTCCCATAATTTTCTTATGTTTTCCCGGTTTAGAAGCTCTACCATTTTCATGTGGGGATATTTTGCTACCCTTCTTTGTTTTCGCGGTGTTTTTATGTTGATTTCATATTGTTCGCCGTTCTGAGGTGCATATATCCACCCGTTGATATCCTTCTGTATTTCTTTACCGAGACTGTTTATTACTTCGGGATTGCCATGAACCAAGAAGATTCTCCGGGGGTACAGGTTATTGGCAATATTTATTATTTCCATTTTATCGGCATGGGCTGAAAGGCCAAATTTACCTACTTTGCACTTTATATTAATCTCCCTGTCTCCAAGTTTGATGGTCCTGTCCTGATCTTCATCAGTATCACCATCAGTTTCGATGATTTTCAACAAGTCTTTGCCCGGTGATTCTTCATCCTGATACCCAGTTATGGCAATTAGGTTATTCTCATCTGTAGCCAACTTTTGCGCGTACAATTGGCTCGGCCCGCCGGTCAACATGCCGGAACTGGATATGATAATACACGGGTTTTTTGATTCTATGATCTCTTTACGAAATTCGGGTTTTTCTATGGGAGTCACGTTGTCGTCATAGAAGATATCTACTCCACGAAATATTTTCTTTGCAAGGTCGGATCTTAAATAATTGGGGTTTAGCTTATACATTCGACAGATATCTTTAACCATACCATCGACGTAGACAGGACAGGAATGAAGCTGCTTTTTGTTCATGGTTTTTTTTAATATCAGGATTACTTCCTGTGCTCTGCCTAGGGCGAAGGCAGGAACCAGAACCTTGCCTCCATTGATTATCACTTCATTTATCGCTTCAACCAGTCTTTGTTCTTCTATTTGTCGGTTGGCATGAAGCTTATCACCGTATGTAGATTCAAAAATAGCCACATCAGGCCTAAGTTTTGGAATGGCAGCCCCTTCTATGGTATTTTGCCTGAATCCCGAAAAGTCCCCCGAATAAAACAAACTACCTTCCAAACCGGTTATGTAAATAGACACTGCACCGGCTATGTGCCCGGCACTGTGAAAAGTAATGTCAATATTCGCATCATTAAAGGGTTTAAAACTAAAATTCGGTGAAAAGCAAACAACCCTGCCCAACATTTCCCGCACATGGTTTTCTGCATATATAGGAATTTCAGCCTCTCTTGCCATTATTTTTAGGCTGTCATATAGCAGAACTCTAGTAAGGTCTTTTGACATATGAGTCATATATATAAGTGCATTGGGAAATTGTCGACTTATAGCCGGGAGGGCTCCCGTATGATCAGTGTGGGCATGACTTACTACAATGGCATCGATGCCTCCGCTTTCCTGAACCAGTCTGAAGTCCGGAAGGGTATCCTTTGATGCAGTAAGCCGAATACCGCAATCCAGTAAAATATTCTTTCCATCTATCCTTACAAGATAGCAAGAAGCACCTACTTCCCCTGCTCCACCGCAAAATAATAACTTCAACTTTTTACCTCCAATTTCATATAATAAATTTAATTGTTTTGCTTATCCTTTAAAGTTATTATAACAGAAGGGACCTCTTTTTGATATTACTGAGTAAATGAGCAAGACCCTTAAAAGATTTGATACGCGGTCAAAACATATCCTGACACCATATGATGAATTTCTAAAAACATTTTGGAAAAATCGCCGATAAAAACCGCAAGCTATATAATGGTAAAAATCCTACCCAAGGTCCCCATACCTATAATATTTCCTATATTTATTCACCACCGGTGAGCCTTAAACCCAGATTTTTTGCAAAAATATATGCTTCCCTGTATTCGCGCCGACTTAAGGCTTTCGATATCTCTTTATATTCAAAGGCCTTATGTGCCGGATAATACTGATCCATCAAATTCACCAGACAATCGGGGGATAATTCTCGTCTTATGAATTTTAACACCTCTTTTGTATCATCAATACCCCCAGGTAGCACTAAATGCCTTATTATTAAACCACGGTAGGCGATTCCACTTTCATCGGTCTTCAATCCTCCCACCTGACGGTCCATCTCTTTTAAAGCTATTTTTACTTTTTGTGGATAATCTTTTACTCCGGAATATTTTTGGCCTCGCTCAGCTAAATGGTATTTAAAGTCAGGCATATAGATATCTATTATGCCTTCCAATATTCTTAGTGTTTCGATTTTTTCATATCCGCCGCAATTATAGACAAAAGGTATACTTAAACCTTGTTGAGCTGCCATGCATAAAGCTTCAAGAATATTCGGCACAAAATGGGTAGGGGTAACGAGGTTGATATTGTGGCAGTTGTAGTGATTTTGGATTATAAGCATGATTTGTGAAAGCTCTTCATTCGAAATTACCTTCCCCTCTCCGCCGAAACTTAGTTCACAGTTTTGACAAAAAACACACCGCATGTTGCAGTAACCGAAAAATATGGTACCAGAGCCGTTTTTACCCACTAAGGGAGCTTCTTCACCAAAATGAGGACCGTAATTTGAAACCACAACTCTATCGGTCGCACGGCAAAATCCCAGCTGCTCTTTTCTATTGACGTTACAATCATGAGGGCATAAATTACATTGCGTAAGATGCCCCTTGGCTTCTTTTACTTTTTCATGTAATCTACCGTTTTCTAATAAGTTTACATAACCGGGTTTTATATTAACTTGCATACTCTTTTGCTCCTGTATGTTTTTTATTATGAATCACCACTTGCCTATGACTAGCTTGATGTTTATACACCCATGCTCATTAAGAACATTATAAAAGCCATTGGGTAATACCTTTAACTTAATACCAATTATATCATACAAACCAAAAATGATACCCATCAATGGTGTGGTTGGGCAACTTTTGCCACTTTTTCCGGTGTCTCTGTCGGTATTCCCAGAAGATGCTTGTCATCGTATCCACCAAGAGACCGTATTTGTGGGCCTTTATAACCCACTCTTCAAGGTCTTCAAAGGTGATCTTATGAGTATGAAGGCCATCAGCTCCCGCTCTGGCTATATTGTAAAAATCTTCATCTTCAGAGGAAGTCGAGCAGGATTTGACTATCTCTAATAGGGATGTAGAAGGGTAATTATTCCGTAAATTTTTGTGACTTCTAAGCATAGCTTTAGACCTTGTATTACTTGATGAAGATTAAGTTTTTACCCCTGAAAATTGCCAAGTATCTTTTCGGAACTCTGGATCTAGAAGATGCTTTTTATTGACTACCATTGGTGATAGAATGCGCCAAGCCAGAAAAGAGTTAAACTTAACTATTAGCCAATTAAACGACTCTCTACTAGAAACATCATTGAGCTGGAAAATAATAAATATCTACCTTATAGCTTCGGGGTCTTGTATATTAAAAAGATCCTGTTTTTTTCGTAATCTCCTTAAAACAGGACTAAAAAGCACTTCCGTAAGAAGTGCTTTTTAGATATTTGTTACTTATATTTCAAATTCTTATAATTTCCATGATTCTATTCTTCATCTTATAGCTATATTGTCGTTTCTCAAGCAGCTGCAAAAGTAGCAGCCAATACCGAAGGAAGAACGCTAAATATATCATCCAATAAAACGGTATGCCATCTCTTCGACTATATGATCGATAACGGAATACCCCGAAAAGTAATCTATTTTCAAAGAGACATGTCTGAAAGTTCAAAAATGCAGTAATTGATAACCGGGTATGCTATCTGCCTTTTCAATATTTGTCGATATTTTGCTTGTATAATCTTACATTATTAGATATAATTAGTAAAAAGATGCAATTCG
>CAZFME010000132.1:0-5444 GCA_964520055.1 uncultured Clostridia bacterium | reverse complement strand
ACTGTTCACACTAATCGGAGTCATAGTAATGGCTGTTTTTTCATCAGCATTTTCAATGGGTATTTTTTATTTGTATTTGTACGTATTGACTTCTAAGGAACAGCAGCAGACAGCGGTTTTTATAATTGCAATAAATGCAGTCTCACAGTTTATTTCATCCATTGGGCTGTCCGACATGCAAGACCCCATATACAATACCTTGTCAATTATTCTGCTTGTAATGATTTTCATGTGTACTATGGGGCTTAAAAAAGTGAATTACAACATTCAGTATGAAACTAAGAATAAACAAGTGCCCGGTATAGCACTGTATGGAGCACTTCTTATCGTGGTAACGGTGCAATTCCTTAACGGTGTCGCTGTGATAGTGCTGCATTACAGGTCTTTTAATGAAGCCAGCGGTTACATGTTTTTCTATGCGGGGCAATTTTTGGCCGCCGTCATGGCATACATATTGATAGTAAAAATGTCTTTAAAGATTATGGACCTTTTTTATATTTACTTTTTTTCCGTTGTTTGTGGGTTTGTTTTGATAATAGCCTCAAAAAGCGGGGCGTTAAACTTTATCAACATAGGAGTTATTTTTCTCGGGTATTGTGAGATCGGCACCATTTTCGAATGGCTGATAACCGCTTCAATATGCAAAAAATACAGGGAAATATGGGTGCTGAGGAGGGTCCTATTTGCTTTTGCCTTTTCCGCGTTAGCAGTGGCGGTTGCCGGTACACTCCTTGTGAAACAGACTCAAGATGTGTTTTATATTTTGGCGGCATCGGTATCACTTTTGCTCGTATCTGTAATATTTATCCTAGTACCGCTGTTCAACCGATTACATAGGGAACTGTCTTCTAATGGTACATTAAGCTGGGAAAATGACAGACATGTGGGGAATAACGCAGAAGCTGCTATTGCCGAACCAAAACAAACAACCGAGGAAACCGGTATAATTGATACCCTTACAAAAAGGGAAAAGGAAATAACACAGCTTTTACTGGAAGGGTATACGGCTCCGCAGATAGCAGCCATTCTGGAAATCAAACTTAATACCGCAAAAGTGCACATAAGAAACGTATATGAAAAACTGGAAGTAAACAGCCGCCCAGAATTGTTCATCAGATACGGCGGCAGAATATAGATAAGACTCTGCAATCTCAATTATAGCTTTATGTATATCAATGGGGCATCAGGATCTGATGCTCTTTTTTATTGTAGATGCACAAAGGCATCCCGGACTTTTTCCGATGGATGCCTTTGCTGTTTTGTCGGTTTTATGGCACTAATACGAAGGTGTTATTGGAGAAAATTATTAAAACTAACCCTTTCGTGTGTTGAGCAATCTGAAATAGATAAATAATATGAAGATACAAGTAATGAATATTGGACTTTAAGAAACCATGAATAGGGAGGTTAGAAAACATTGAGTACCCGTCAAAACGATCCTAATAGAAAATGTTTCTCCCTTGGATTAGATGAAAACGTGGCAGGTTTTTTAAGCTATGCTGCCGGTTTTTTGTCGGGTATAGTGTTTTTATTATTGGAAAAAGAAAGCAGCTTTATAAGATTTCACGCTAAGCAGTCCATATTATTATCCGTTGCATATATAATTCTGTTTTTCATACTTGGAATAATACCGGTTATTGGTTGGATTTTATACATTATTATCACCCCTATAGCTTTGACTTTGTGGATTGCCCTCATGCTCAAGGCATATAGGCATGAATACATAAAACTCCCTATTATTAGTCATATGGCAGAAAAATAAAATTTTTAGAACTGGAAAGTGACAGAGTTTTGAATTAAATGAAAGATAGGAGATGGATAGCATGATTGAGTGTTTGAAAAAAGAAGAGGTATTTGATATATATGAGGGATATAATATGGCTGTATTTGTCCCTAAAGCGGACATCAAAACCAATATCCGAATCAATCCATATAATGATTTTGAATTGCTTTATCACGAACCCTACGAAGCGGCGGAAAGCCCCAATGTAGTTGCAATATTTATAGAGCGTAATTTTTTACAGGATATTTCCAAAGCATTATTTAACAACAGAAATATTATATTGCAAACCGAAAAAGCAAAGCTTGATGAAGACATCCGGGGCTTGTTAGAATTGTTTATAAAAGAAGCGAAAGACAGACAGATTGGATACAAACTTATCCTTGACAATCTCAGTGCTCAGATTGCAATAAATATATTGCGACAAGCCGGTTTGTTTTTAATAAAAAAACAGTGTTATACCGAAAATGATAATATAAACAGTGTCATAGATCATTTCCTGGAAAATTATCATCAAGAATATTCCGTTGAAGATGCGGCTAAAGTTGCAAACCTCAGCCCATATCATTTTATCAGAGTTTTTAAAGCGGAAACTGGTAAGACGCCCTATGAGTATTTTATGGATATTAAAATTAAAAATGCTAAGGAAATGTTTGAATCCCAAGAAAATAATGTAACTGAGGTTTGCTTTTTGTGCGGTTTTTCCAATGTCAGCCATTTCAGCACGGTTTTTAAGAAAAAGGTTGGAGCATCTCCCATGGAATACCGGAAACTCGTATCTTGGATGTGAGTAAGTGAATAGGAAAATGACCCTCCTATTTATAGAAGTATTTTTAAAAGGGGATTTTTACGGCTCATGTCATAATATATAACACTGTGTGTTTTAGAAAGTGGATTCTTCAAGCCTGACCCCCTAAGATAAAAGAGGATTTTAGCAGCTTATGTCATAATATATAATATAGCTTAATATTATCCAAATGTTTATACTACTTTCAGTGGGAGGGGTTTTATGGCAAAGAAAATACCGTTGGAACTTTTGGGTGAAGGGCCCTACCCCTTTTCCGTTCAGGATACGGAACGAACGCCAAATCTATATTGGAACCACTCCATGATTATAATAGAAAATGTTGAAGGCATAAATTTTTATCCGGCAACCCATATGCACTCCAGTTATGAATTTATGGTACCCACATCTCAACTTGGACGAATAAGATTGGAAGGGAAAACTTTTACTTCTGAACCCAATAAAATACTGCCCATTAATTCTGAGCAGGCCCATGGATCTGCAGGATACTATAATGACTGCCGGCTTTTTGCTTGGCAAATTGATGCAGAAATTATGAAAAATATTGCATACTCTATGTATGGGAGAATAGATGTAAGTTTTTCAAATGATTTTGTTTCCTTTAGCCGAGAATTAGCTTTGTTATTTTGTTGGTTCAAGGAAGAATTTTGTAATAAGCAGGTGGGAAGTAAATTCATATTAGATGCCATTGTTACCCAGACTTTAGTGACGCTTTTGAGGCAGATAAAAAACAGCTGTTCAAGTATAGGTGAAAAGAAAGCTTTAAGTGCAAAACCCAATATTTTAAGGACAATTGAATACTTGAACGAGAATTTCAACAAAGAGTATTCCCTGAAGGATGTAGCCCATGTAGCCAACCTAAGTCCTTATCATTTCATTCGTTTGTTTAAATCTCAGACAGGAAAAACACCTTATGACTACCTTTTGGATATAAAAATAGAAAAGGCAAAGGAATTGCTGAAGAAAAAACATACTGTTACTGAAGTGTGCTTTTTATGCGGATTTAATAATGTAAGCCATTTTACCACACTATTTAAGCGAAAGGTCGGAGTTCCCCCATCCTGTTACAAAAAGATAATTAACAGGTAATTGCCGGAAAGCCGCCAAACAAATATATTCTTTATATAACAGATACTCCTCCTGAACCTCCGAGTAATTTGTAATCTATAATTCTACCCAGAGGTAATATGGTTCATATATCGGAACTGTTAATAAAAAAGCTGTAACGATGAACAAGCCCTTTCTTTCAAAATATTGATGAAAGAAGGGCTTGTTAAATGGATGTATTCAATGCTTTTAACAAGGTACAGATGTGTCATAAATATGGGGGGTACCAGGGCAGATTATTTTATCCAACGCTTTGCGAGATTAACCTGCTCCCAGGGCATATCTTTGGCATTTTCACCGAAGTGGCCATAACATGCCACCCTAGAATAAATCGGGGAACGCAATGAAAATCGTTCAATAATGGCTGCAGGCCGCAAATCAACAGAGTCTGCAACGAGTTTTTGAATCTCATCAACAGGAATTTTTTCTGTCCCGAAGGTGTCAATCAGTAAAGAAATTGGTTCTGACAAGCCGATGGCATAGCTCAACTGAATCTCACAACGGTCAGCTAATCCGGCGGCTACGATGTTTTTAGCAATAAATCGAGCCATATATGCACCGCTTCGGTCAACCTTTGTGGGGTCTTTCCCGGAGAATGAACCGCCACCATGGCGAGCGTATCCGCCGTATGTGTCTACAATTAGTTTGCGTCCGGTCAATCCCGAATCACCGGCAGGACCGCCCACTACAAAACGGCCGGTTGGATTAACGAAGAAGGATGTATTGGCATCCAGCATATCGGACGGAACAGCAGGATAGATTACATTCTCTATGACATCATTCCGCAGTTCATCGATGTTTACATTTTCACGATGCTGTGCAGATAATATCACCGTAGCGATTCGTTTTGGTATACCATCGCAATATTCCACCGTAACCTGTGATTTGCCGTCAGGTAACAGATAAGGCAAAATTTTAGCTTGACGGGCATATTCCAGCCGCTTGGCAAGATTGTGTGCCAATTCAATTGGGAGCGGCATAAGATTCAGAGTTTCGTTACAGGCATAGCCAAACATCATGCCTTGATCACCGGCTCCGCTGTCCATAGCTTCCTTGCGATTGATACCAATAGCAATATCGGGTGATTGCTGATGTAAATCTACATCTATCATGCATGTATCGGCGTTAAAGCCATGACTCTGCCCGGTATAGCCGATTTGTGCAATCGTTTTGCGGGCAACCCCTTCATAATCCACATGAGCATTCGTTGTAATCTCTCCCATAATATGGACTTTATCGGTTACGGCTGTTACCTCGCAGGCCACACGCGAGCGCGAATCCTGTTCTAAAATCGCATCCAGTATGTGATCAGCAATTTGGTCACAAATTTTGTCGGGATGTCCTGATGTAACTGATTCTGAAGTAAAGTATGTTTTCATTTTGCATTTCCTCCTTAACTACTTCTTACCACATTTCATTTTTTACAGTCAGTGCATCCATGAGAGCATCTCCACAGTTTGTCTGCTACCGGTGCCCAATTTTCTGCTGTAGTCACGCATTTATCAGACAACTTGTGTACATCCTCAGGGTGCATCAAATCAGTAGAACAGGCGCCGGAGTCATCTACAATTTTACTCAACTTTCCGGGATTATCCAGTACCGGGCAGGGACGCAGCATATTGTCATTAAAGGGCTGACTTTCTTTGTAGCCCATAAACAGTGGAGATTGAAAGGTTTCCAGCAGTGTCTTTTCTTTAATGTTTGAATCGGAGTAGTGGATAAATGCACACGGCTCAATATCACCGTTGGCAT
>CAZFME010000131.1:0-5524 GCA_964520055.1 uncultured Clostridia bacterium | reverse complement strand
TTGGTTGATTTGCGTTTTGGCCAAATCACAAATCAATTTTTTACCTTTGAAATCCATTTTGCAAAAGAGGCTAGGAGGAGAGGGATTTTGGTGGGGAAATCTCCTAGACTGTCCTTTTAGGAAGTAGACTGGGGATTACAGTGTGGACTAAGTGGTAATCTAGCCCTGTTTATGGTGACATAACAGTAGCGGACTTAAAGGGGAACCGTCTTTTCGGCAACGATTAGATGTCTGCTGGGGAAATCCTGCTAGACCTAAGCCGCAAAATTTACCCTATCTATTACCACCTGTTTCGATAGAAAAACGGAGGGCAGTTTGTTGAACTCTGACCTAGAAAAGAAAAAGTCTAAGAAAAATAACGGAAGTTCAAAAGCGGGATGGATATACAGAGCCTTTATTTTAGCTTTTGGACTCTCCGTTTTTTTTAGCTTGATTTCGGAAGTTTTATTGAAGAAGGTTAATATTTTTACATCATTGTTTATTTTGCTAGTTATAATTGCCATTGGAATTATTTTTGATATAATTGGGATAGCTGTTACTTCCGCTAGTGAAGCGCCTTTTCATGCTATGGCGGCAGATAAGATCCCTGGAGGTAAAGAAGCGGTCAAACTCGTTAGAAATGCAGATAAAGTATCTAATTTTTGTAATGATGTTATTGGAGATATTAGCGGAATTATAAGCGGAACTGCCGGAGCAGCAATTATATTAAAAACTGTATTCTATACCCATGGAAAAAATGAAATACTGTTAAGCATATTATTAACCGGAATAATTTCTACATTAACTATCGGGGGTAAAGCAATAGGCAAAGGTATAGCTATAAATAATTCCAAAACAGTGGTGTATAGTGTAGCTTTATTCCTCAACAAATTAAAGATTCATCTAGAAATTGATGTTTTACCGAGAAATGGTGGGAATAAGGGAACAAGCAAGGGAGAACGGCAATGAGTCAAAGCAAGCAGAGATTAGATGTACTATTAGTAAATAAGGGAATAATCGACAGCAGAGAAAAGGCAAAGGCAGAAATAATGTGCGGCAATGTATTAGTAAATACGCAAATTATTGATAAGCCCGGAACCAGAGTTGATGTCGACAGTATCATAACAATTAAACAACCGCTCCCGTATGTAAGCAGAGGGGGCGTTAAGCTCGAAAAAGCTCTTACATTATTTGACATCGAGGTAAAGGACAAAATCGTATTAGACGCGGGTGCATCTACCGGAGGGTTTACTGACTGCATGCTGAAAAACGGAGCAAAGAAAGTTTATGCAGTGGATGTTGGATATGGTCAGCTAGCCTATAAACTCAGAAAGGATACACGGGTGGTAGTTTTAGAAAGAAAAAATGTTAGGTATTTAAGTCTTGCGGATATCGATGAAAAACCGGATATTATCACTGCAGATCTGTCATTTATATCACTGTCCAAGGTTTTTAAACCTTTTTTTCAATTACTAAAAGAACATGGGGATTTAATTACCTTGATAAAGCCTCAGTTTGAAGTGGGTAGAGAAGAAGTGGGTAAAAGAGGAGTTGTTAAAGATTTTAAGCTTCATATGAAGGCAATTGATAAGATAATTATAGATGCTAAAGAACATCATTTTCATGTATGTGACCTTACTTATTCTCCTATAAAAGGTCCTAAGGGTAATATAGAATATCTTGCCCACTTTAGGAAGCATTTAAAGAACAATAACTTCATCAATGTAGAAGATGTGGTAAAAAAATCGCATCTTGAGTTATTATAAAAGGAATCCTTCTTTTTTTGTAGAATTTAAATATAAGGGAGAATATGACATGGTGTTGTTTTTACATGGGTTCATGTCGTTTACACTACATTGCTTATGAAAGGTTATAAAATGGATACCATTTCTTACATAATTTTTGGGGTTATAGTCGGTATTATTTTGACGATTAATATTTTAAAATATTTAAGAAGATGGAATCTGAGAAAGAGAATACAAAAAGCGAAAAAAAGTGAATATAAAGCCATAGATTTCATGAAAAATCGGGGTTATCAGATACTAGATTTACAAAAGGAATGTACTTATACGTTATTTATTGACGATAAACCATATAAAGTAACAGTTAAAGCTGATATGATAGTCAAGAAGGGGAATAAGACCTTTGTTGCTGAGGTAAAGACCGGCGAAAAAGTAACCTCACCAAAATACACCGGTACACGTCGTCAGTTATTAGAATACTACATGGTGTACCGACCCAATGGTTTAATATTAGTTGATATGGAAAGACAAAAGTTAAGAACTGTGGAATATTCCATTTTAAGATATGATAAAGTGGCATTTGCAGAACGTTTGGTATGGTTTTCAATTTTACTTATTATTGGGTTTATTGTAGGTTTTTTAACTAGAGGAGGATGAAATGCTTACTATAGGCCTATATCCAAATTTATTTAAAAAAAACTTGATAAAGATTGCCGAAGGTTTGATCAATTGGTTTGAAACTCGAGGCTATTTAGTACTGTTGCCGAAAGAAGTTGCTGAATCCCTTTACATGCCTCATCTTTCAACTGAGTCAAATGACATTGTCAGAAAAATAGATATTGCCATTACCTTGGGCGGTGATGGTACACTTCTAAGTGTAGCCAGACAAATGGCTCCTTTAAAAATACCTATACTTGGTATAAATATGGGACATGTGGGATTCTTAACAGAAATAGAACTTTCGGATTTATACACTGACTTGGAGTGCTTTAACAGCAGGAATTACGATATAGATACTAGAATGATGTTAGAGGCCGAAGTAGTTCGTGGCAAACAAGTTTTAAAAAAGTTTTTGGCTCTCAATGATGTAGTGGTAACTAAGGGACCATTTGCAAGATTGATACGACTTAAGACTTATGCCAATGAAGCTTATGTGGATACATATCCTGCGGATGGGCTGATTATTTCCACACCCACAGGTTCCACCGCCTATTCTTTATCAGCGGGGGGGCCCATAATAAATCCCAATATGAACCTTTTGTTGTTGACACCTATATGTCCGCATACACTTCAAAGTCGCTCAATAGTTCTATCTAAGAATGATATAATTAGAGTTAAACTTTTAGCCGAACATCCTGAAGTTATGCTGACTGTAGATGGGCAACAAGGGTATGAATTATTGCCCGGAGATCAGGTTATAGTCAAAAAATCCCCTTTTTCAACTCGATTAATACGTATCAAAAAAAGGAGTTTTTATGATGTACTTAGAAAAAAATTAACTGAATAACATTATATCGTAAGGGAGGTGCGCTATGAAACAGAAAAGGCACTTCAAGATTCGGGAAATAATAAGGGGAAAACCTATAGAAACGCAGGAAGAGTTGGCAGTTGAACTGAGAAAAAAAGGATTTGACGTCACCCAGGCTACAGTATCCAGAGATATTAAAGAACTCAGGCTTATAAAAGTTTTGCGGGACAACGGACACTATTGTTATGCTGAACCTAAACGGACTTCCCTTTCTTCAGACAGATTGCTCAAAATGTTTAAAGAATCTATTATAAGCTTTGCTTCAGCGGAAAACCTTATTGTCATTAAAACATCTTCTGGAACAGCATCGGCTGTAGGTGAGGCCATTGACGGCCTTAATTGGAATGATGTATTGGGCACTGTAGCAGGTGATAATACTATTTTAGTTATTCTTGAGTCTAAGAAAGTTGTAAGTGATGTTATGAGGAGATTTAAAGAAATTATGAGATAAGGAGGCAGATTTATGCTCCTTAACCTCTGCATTAAAGATTATGTTCTAATTGATGATCTATCCATTGCTTTTGGCCCGGGATTAAACATTCTTACCGGTGAAACCGGAGCAGGAAAATCAATCATAATAGATGCAATTAATCTTATTATCGGGGAAAGGGCTTATACTGATTTTATTCGTACCGGAAAGCAAAATGCCAGCGTAGAAGCGGTCTTTGATTATGAAGATGATATTGTGGATGATACCTTAAAGGAATACGGTATTGAACCGGAAGACAATACATTGATTATAAGTAGGGAAATAAGCACACAAGGTCGTAGCTTCTCCCGATTGAATGGTAAAATGGTTCCCGCTTCCGCACTAAAAAAAATAGGAAAATTGTTAATTGATATACATGGTCAACATCAACATCAATCATTGCTGGATAATAGAAACCATAGCAATATATTGGACTCACTCGGGTATGAAGATATATCAGAATCCAAAAACAAGGTTAGCAACCTTTATAAAAGGTATTGTCAAATTCAAAAAAATATTGATGGTTTAAAACGTAAATATAAGGATTTTTGTATACAGCAAGACAGATTAAAATATGAAGTAGATGAATTGGAGAAAGCTCAGTTAAAACCTGAAGAGGAAAATACTTTAAGGGAAAATAAAAAGATTTTAGAGAATGCAGAAAAAATATTGGGTTCTTTGGACTTTGCATATAATGTATTGTACCAAGGCTATGAAACATCATCAATAATTGATAATCTAAATAAAATTATTGATAATTTTGAAGGGATTATTAATTACTACAAGCCCGTAGAAAGTATTACGGAATCTTTAAGGAATATTTTATACGAATTGGAAGACATTTTATCTACCGTTAGAAGCCTTCGAAATTCAATAGATTTTGACATAGGAAAACTCAATATGATTAACGCAAGGTTAGAGCTGCTTGATAGAATTAAATCAAAATACAATAAAAACATACCTGAGCTTATAGAATATAAAATACAGGCTGCTGCCGAACTGGACAAAGCTTTTAACATAAATGAACAAATTGGTGAATTAAAAAATGAGTTGACAAGCATAAAATTAATACTGTCCAAAAGTGTTTTAGAATTACATAGCAAGAGAAAAAAATTAGCACAAGACTTAGAACAAAGCATATCTAAAGAATTAAAAGATTTGGGCATGAAAAATGTAAAATTCAAAGTTGAAATAACAACACAAGAAGATTCGGATGGAATTGAAGTTGAGGGAAAAAAGGTTTATATAACTGAAGAAGGTATCGATAACATAGAATTTTTAATATCCACAAACCCCGGAGAGCCATTAAAGCCTCTTGCTAAAATCATTTCAGGCGGCGAGTCTTCTCGAATTATGCTAGCATTAAAAAGTATTATAGCCCAAGTCGACAATATTTCTTGCCTAATATTCGACGAAATCGATGTTGGGATAGATGGAAGAACAGCGCAGGTCGTCGGAGAAAAACTCTCAAAACTCAGTAATAGTCGTCAAATTTTATGTGTAACCCATTCGCCACAGATTGCAAGTCTTGGTGATACTCACTTTTTAGTAAAGAAAGAAAACATTGCCGGTAAAACTTTTACCAGGGTTGATAATATTGAAGATAAGGAGCGGATAAAAGAACTTGCACGGATGTTAGGAGGAGCTGAAATCACAAAAAATACATTAATTCATGCACAGGAAATGTTAAATATGGCAAAAAGTATAAAAGATGAATCTTGATTGCTTTTTTATCTATGATCGATCATCAAGTAATGATAAAAAGCCTTATGACTGTAGTAAGGCTTTTTGTTTTGCAAAAATTAA
>CAZFME010000130.1:0-5542 GCA_964520055.1 uncultured Clostridia bacterium | reverse complement strand
ACTAAAAGTACAGTTGCCGCTATTATCAAATACACTGTTAATATTGCAGTAATCACGTCTTTGGATTTAAAAGAGGTGTAAAGCATATAAATTAATCCTGCATAGGCTGTCGGGTATATAAAGCATAATGGAGCAACTACATGTCTTATGAAAGGTCCGTCCCATGACTCATTTCTTGCTGCTCTTTCGACACATATTACAATTAATGGTCCAACAAGACCCACAAGAGCTATCAAGACCATCCCTGTCCATAGTCTCATAAACGGTATCGCAAATAATAGTACTGTACCTATGAGTATAACTATAAATGTTGAAAGAAAAATATTTGAAAAAACCGTTCCTTCACCTACTTCTTGAATCATAAGCCTTGAATTTCTTGCATAAGAATCCATAGTTGTCAGTGTTAAAGCACTAAGTGCTAACACCCCTAGAGTAGTACCGAATGCTTCCGGCAAGCCTAACTGCATAATTGCTTTGCCTAAACCACTGGCAAATGTACCTCCAGGATCCATTGTAAAACTGCTATAATCTGCAAACGTGAATGTTGTAATAACTAGGGTAGATGATAAAAGCGCCATTACGGTTTCCATTTGCATGCCACCATATGCAATGGTATATGCATATTTTTCATTACTTAGCTGTCTGGATGTTGTACCTGCATTTATCATCGCGTGCCAACCACTTGCGGCGCCGCATGAAATGGTTGCAAAGAGCATAGGCCATAATGGCCCTCTGACACTCTGAAAACCTATAAAGGCAGGATACTGAATTGCCGGTCTGCCTACTAACAGCCCAAGTAGTCCTAAAACTAAACATACAATCAACAATAAAGCATTTAAGTAATCTCTAGGCTGCAACAAAATATCCACAGGCAAAACTGATGCCAGTATAGTATATCCAATTAACACAATCGCCCAGCCTTGTTCAGTGAAGTGTATCGGAAAAGCTAAACCAAGTCGGATACTTACAATACACAAAATCGCACAAATTATGGTCGCGTTAACAACTGATACTTTCCTTCTTACCAAGTATCCCTGCAAAACTGCTGCGAGAGTGAGCACAATGGTAGGTATCACAGCTGAAGGCGTAGCTGTCAAAGCTTTAGCGACTACACTTATGAAAATGGCCATTATAAGTATACCACCAAAGCACAAAGCATTGCTATATAGATTTGCAGCAAGCCGGCTTATATACCTGGTAATTATTTCGGTCATTGTAGCACCTTCATTTCTCACAGATACCATTAAAGTATAAAAGTCATTTGGTGCACCTACAAATAGAACTCCAAATACCATCCATAAAATAGCAGGCAACCAACCCCAAGCTAATCCAACTATTGATGCTGTAATCGCCGAAGTACCCGCTATGGACATCCAATGGTGACCGAACAAGACAAATGGTGCAGCAGGTATAAAGTCAACATCATCTCTTAGCGAATATGCAGGTGTAGTCCTGTCGGGATCCGGAGGATATGCGCTCTCAATTGATTTTCGAAGCCCAGCATGACCGACACCTAAAGCTCCCAGCACACTCAGTATTAAAAATCCACTATTCATTAACAACTAGACCTCCCTTTATAATCTTTAATTTTATTTAAATATTTCACTAATTCTCATGTTTTCACATAGAAGGGCAAGACTCATGATAACACTAAACAAATGTAGCAGATATTTTGTTAAAAAGGAGGTTAATACAATTCTACTTTGTCTCATGAGTCACACCCTCATGATTTTTGTAGGATTAGGAGTTCATCACTTTATTTACACTAATTTACACTTCCTTTTATTTGACGCTTATAACTTAATTGGTGTATAATTAAAATATATTTTATTTATATTTTCCAACCTTGAGGCTGAGGGTCAAGCTCTTCAACAACAAATTGGTGATATCCTGTAATAAATGTTCGACCTGTAAGGGAAGGTACAATTCCCTTGCGATCACCAATTGTTACCTCAGTCTCGATTTTTCCTGCAAATGTTGTTCCCAAAATTCCTTCGACAATATACTTTTCACCTGTTTTCAGACATTCTTTTTCATACTCTAAAGCCATTTTTGCTGTAGTTCCTGTAGCGCAGGGATCTCTACCTATCGTCCCATCTCCACAAATCAATAAATTTTTGCAGCTTGCCTCCTCAATGGAAGGTGGCAAGACAATTTCTACTAAATCGACACTGTTAATGTGCGGATATTCAGGATGCTCAACTTCTAATTGGCTGTTAACAGCTTCTTTGACTTTTATTCCTAGTTCTCTTATGTTATTAATTGATAAATCATTTGGATCTAAGGATAGTTCCTTATAGTCAACGAATGCAAAGAAATTTCCACCAAAAGCTATATCAACTTTCACTTCACCAATATCAGGAACATCAATTGTGCGATTTGTCAAATAACTGAATGCAGGTATCGCCTCTATCTCAATGTGGTTACATGAATCTTGCATATATTTAGCTTTTGCTATCCCAGCTATTGTATCTACTTTCACCACTTGCTGTTTTTCATCAACCATTCCTAAAAGTTTTGCAACAACTGCTGAAGCCATTATCGCGTGGCCGCATGAAGATAAATATCCGTCATTGTCGATAAATATTAAGCCATAACTGCTTTCATCACTTATTGGTTCTGTAAAAACAGCACCGAACATATCCTTATGCCCCCGCGGTTCCTGTAAAGCTATTTTTCTTACATTGTCAAATTTTTCTTTAAAAAATTCCTGTTTTGCAGCCATGTCATTACCCTTAATGTAAGGAACACCACCTATGATAAACCTTGTTATATCTCCTTCTGTATGTGTATCAATTGAATATATAATTCTCCTATACAACTCGCAACCTCCTTTATTTTAATTTAGAATTAAAATAAAAAATTCGATCACTAAAGCTTTTTATTAAGCACCCCCCATAATTATTGAAATGGCCTGAAGTTTATTGCCCTAACAACTCCTACTTCTAAACGATTTTTTATTACAAAATTGCCACCCCCTCTTTTTTAGAAGTTTTCTATAATACATATATTAAGGATAAAGCATATGAAACATCATTACATTTCTAATGAAGTGTAAACATTTATGGATTAGGATATAAAATAATGGTTTGTAAAACAACGGACCCCGTTTTTACTAAATAGATTCATGTGTAAGTACTGCTTCCTTAATTCCGCAAATGTGTTTATACATCAGTTGTGAAGCTAAAGAGGCATCTCTACCTTTAATTGCTTTAACTATACTGATGTGTTCTTCACAAGACTGCTTGAAATATTCTTTATCCATTAAGGCTTTTTGTCTTAAATCTTTCAATAAATTCATTTGCTCTATAATGATTTCTGATAATACTTCATTATGAGTAGCCTCCGCTACACAAACATGAAATTCCAAATCATAATCTTTTTCTTGATATTCTTCTAAATTTGTATTATGTATCTTTTCTGCAAACTTTTCCATGGTTATTATTTCTTCATCGCGCGCTCTATCAATTACAAGTTTTACTGCTTCAACTTCAAGAATCAATCTTGTCTCCCATATATCCAATAAAGGAGCTCTCTTTAATTTAAACATTAATTCTCTGGAATCATTAAAAGTAGACAAATCCTTTTTTAAATATCTGCCGTCACCAATCTTACAGTATATAACATCCATCATTTCCAAAACTCTAAAGGCTTCTCTTAGGCTTGCTCGACTTACATTTAATTGCTTAGCCATTTCTCTTTCTGAAGGAAATTTGTCACCCGTCTTCAGTTTCCCTTCTTTTATGAAGTTCTGAATTTGCTTCAATATGCTTTCATAAAGCCTTATATTCCTTATGTTTTCAAATTTAACCATTTTATCAACCCCCTGGGTGAAATGTCTACTGGCTCATCCACTAGACCAATACACTCATATAATATTAAAATATTTGATTATATGCAAATTTACTGATGATTGATTATAACCATATATCTGTCTATAACTCGAAATGTATTTTAATATCTCAATTTTCCGGAGATTATGAGCCTTTCATTTGGGAAAGTCAAATATGATACCATCTAAGGTGACAAGGGGACGTACCTCTGTCACCTTATGCTCACCGTCATTTCATTAATAGCCTCGGCCAAAACATTTAATTTGTCCTGGTTTTTATTGTCAATACAGTATTGAAAGAGCTAAGAGTTGCTGTATTATAGTGGTAGAATTCACAAAATGAAATGAAGTGAGAGCCAAAATTTAAAGCAGGTAAAATCCCAAAGATAATCGCTTTTTTCGCCAGTACTCTTCCTGATATGATTGGTATGAGCAGGCTAAGCAATTCAACATCTTTAACCCGGTCTTTTCTGCCGATTCATTGATGGATGTTACTGCGTCTATCCTATAATAAATTTATTCGATAAGTCCAATGACTTTATAGCAAGTGGTGTCATGCTGAGCTGATATCTGGTATAATAAAGAAGGCACAATATTGTGGTTTCTAAAGTGATAGAAAATTGATAAAGTGGGGCGTAGATCGGTTTAAATATAATATTAGTTTTCACGTGAGAATTTATAAA
This sequence comes from uncultured Clostridia bacterium, assembly GCA_964520055.1. Taxonomy (GTDB): domain Bacteria; phylum Bacillota; class Thermosediminibacteria; order Thermosediminibacterales; family Tepidanaerobacteraceae; genus DUNY01. Next base: position 1,027 of record CAZFME010000130.1, on the reverse strand, counting down.
AATCTTCCTTAGTGTTTAAAGAATAGCGAAGAAAAAGAAGGAATTGAACGGCGGATAAGAATTAAGGATAATAGGAGTGATTAAGTGTGCGTAAGGACAATGTACCAACTGATAAACAGCTAAAAGTGTTATACCAAGAAGCTGTAAGATTTAAAGAGGTGCAACCATGGAAATGGCTATACGATGCTGACATTATCTGCGTTGAAAACCCAAAAGACAAGACGATAGGGTATTGTTCTGTTATGGGTAAAGGAGGGGAGCATTTTGGACTAGGCGTATATCTGGGAGACGAAGGCCTCTATGGACTTTATAATATGATGGAAAATGCAGATACCATACCTAGTCATCAACTTCTGCACTTACAGAACTGTCTGATGTGCTCCTTTGAAGATAGAAATCAACTGACAAGTGATGATAGAAAACAAATCAAGGCATTGGGGCTATCCTTTCGGGGCAGAAATGCCTGGCCTAGGTTTTGCCGGTTTGAACCGGGATACTATCCATGGCACATAAATAAAGAGGAGTGTGTGTTTCTAACCCATGCTCTTAGACAAGCACTATTTGTTGCGATAAATATAATGGATGGTAAGCTTAAAATTGATATGGAGCAGGGAAAAACCATCATCAGGTATAGTGAAGACAAAGATGGTAAGCTTGAATGGTATAGTAGAGAGGTGGAATTGGGCTTTCCCTCAGTTATATACCATCCGGTTAAAATAGATGATGATTTACTTATTCGCAGGATAAGAAATTTAGGAAGTATACGTAATATCACTCTACAGGTGGATAATTGCTATATGCCTTCACCTGTGCAGGAAAACAGGAATGAGCGGCCGTATTTTCCTAGGATTTTTATTATTGCAAATCAAAAGTCCGGTTATATATTGGATTTTGAGATGTATGAAAATATAAGTGATGATGCAGATGTAACCATTAAAAAGCTTATCGACATGTTTATTGAAAAAGGTAGGTCTAAGGAAATCCGAGTTAGAAGTGATGCCATGTTTGCTATATTAACTGACTTATG
>CAZFME010000129.1:0-5584 GCA_964520055.1 uncultured Clostridia bacterium | reverse complement strand
AAGGATTTTGGTGGCAAGAAAACATAGAGGGTGTTGATTACGGAAATAAAGATTCATTTAATTGGATATCGGTTATTCGCTTGCCAGATTTTATTACAGAAAAGGATTTTATGTGGGCAGTTAAAACTGCAAGCAAAAAAAAGAAAATGGGGTAACAGCCTTGGATGTGGCCAAACGACTACTGGATTACGGCTTCCATCCACCTACAATCTATTTTCCACTGATAGTGGATGAGGCACTGATGATCGAACCAACCGAGACCGAAAGCAAAGACACCCTGGACGCCTTTGCCGATGCCTTGAGAAAGATTTATGAAGAAGCTAAAGCAACACCGGATCTCTTGAAATCTGCACCTCAAGATACTCCCGTGGGGCGAGTCGATGAAGTCAAGGCTGCCCGAGAGATGAAACTCATATACCAAGAATAGATTTCGACCGAAGGCTTCTTATTGAAACATTCAGGTTCAAGTGAAGCCTTCGGTTTTTATATTTAAACTTAATAAAGGATGATTTAGATTGATATCAGTAGTCCAGGCATTGACCGGGGCAATTATTGACTCAGCAATCCTGATAATAATATACAGATATTTACATATCCAACAAAAGAGAAGATACCTAGGGATTTGGGCACTGAGTTGGATTTTTAATTTTCTTGGGCATATATTTGAATTGTTGTCATTATATCGGTGGTTCCCAGTTCTGCTTCCACTGGGCCGAGCCTTCAGCTTGTTAAGCGGTTTTACGCTACTCTACGGCATATACGATTTCGTAGAGGACAAATCGCCGCTGCGGTTAAATTATATAGCGGTCTTGGCTGTGGGATGGTTTACTACAGTTCAGTTAATTATTTTGCCCTATAATCTTGAGACTTTCGCAACGCACATATTTCTGGGTTTTATATATACCTGGTCGGGGATGATATTCATAAGAAGGTCAGCCGGCTCGGGAATCGCAAAATACATAACAGGTACTGTCTTTATTATGTGGGGAATACATAAAGCAATGCATCCTTTACTAATGTCCTTACCTCAATTAACATCATGGGGATTTACTGTCACGAGGGTTTTTGAATTAATGGCATCCTCCTGCATTATAACAGTGCATATAAGAGGCGCAAAAGAAGAACTGGAAGAAAGTGAACATTGCTATAAGCGGTTATTTGAAAACATATACAGTGGAGTCACCATATATACCAAGACTGATGATGAAAAAGATTTTATTATCCGGGATATGAATCGAGCCGGTGAAAAAATCGATAATATCAAGCGGGAAAATGCCATAGGTAAAATGCTCTTACAGGTTTTCCCTCAAGCCAGAGATTTTGGCTTATATGAGGTTTTTGATAGGGTATGGGAAACCGGACAACCCGAGTATTTTCCGGTAGCCCATTACAAAGATCACAGAATTTCCAGTTGGCGGGAAAACTATGTATATAAACTTCCATCAGGCGAGATTGTATCGGTTTTCAATGATGTAACCAAACGCAAACTTGCGGAACAAAAGTTGGCATATTTAAGCACCCATGATTATCTAACCGGTCTTTACAACAGGATGTATTTAGATGAGAAGATAAAGCTGCTGGAAAGAAACCATAAGTATCCCATAGTGATAATTTCCTTTGACATCGATGGGCTCAAAATGATAAACGATACCTTTGGCCATGAAGTTGGTGATGAATACATCAAAGCTACGGCAAATATTTTAAAAAAGATAGCTAGACGACAGGATTTGTTAGCTAGGATCTCAGGAGATGAGTTTGTTCTCATACTTCCTAACAGTGATGTAAAATACGGAGAAAAAACGGTGGCTCAAATCCGTCGGGCAATAGCAAAATGTAAAGAGCATGAGTTTAAAATACCGCTCAATCTTTCTATTGGCTCTGCCATAGTAACCGATGAAAATACTTGTATTGAAGATGCCATGAAAATTGCCGATAAAAATATGTACAGTGAAAAGCTTCACCACAGCCGCAGTCGCAGAAGTAGCATCATAAAAACTATCATGAAAATACTGGAGGCCCGGGATGTGATAACTCAGGATCACGCCGTTAGAACGGAACGAATAATAGTAAACCTTGCCAAGCTGATGGGAATGAGCCGACGAAAAATTGCTAATCTCAAGCTCTTTGCCATGTTTCATGACATAGGAAAAGTGGGTGTGCCTGATAAGATACTGTTCAAAAAAGGTCCATTGAACAAAGAAGAGATGATGATAATGCGCCGTCATTCGGAGATAGGTCACCGTATAGCCCTTTCCTCACCGGAACTGGCTCATATAGCTGATTTGATATTAATGCATCACGAGTGGTGGGATGGCAGCGGATACCCCTTGGGCATAAAGGGCAGAAAAATCCCCCTAGAGTGCCGCATGCTGGCGGTTGTGGACGCATATGATGCAATGACAAAGGACAGGCCATATCGCTCAGCTATGACCCATGAAGAGGCAGTGGCCGAACTTAAAAGATGTTCCGGAACTCAGTTTGACCCCAATGTAGTTGAAAGCTTTCTCATGGTTCTTAAAAAAGAAAGTTTAATCGCATAAAGAATAACACGGGGGCGTTTCGCTTGAAACGACCCCGTGTTATTTTAATTGACGTCTTTGAATTATTGCAGAAAGGTTCCCTCACATTGACAAAATTATCCTTAAGTTCGTTATAATAAAATCAGTAAATTTGTAGTAATATGAAACATTTTGACAAGTAATGTGAAGGATGGTCGAAATGCCTCTGATATTAAATTCCTTGATACAAGCTGTCATCAACTCGGCAATCCTATTTATAATATACGGTTATCTTTACTTTCAGGAAAATAGGGATTACTTACATATCTGGACACTGGGTTGTTTTTTACAATTTTTTAGATTCCTGTTTGAGATATGGTTATTATACAATAACTCATCCATACTAAGTTTTTCTGTATATACATTAAACCTTCTCAGTGCTTACATGATGGTACATGGGACATTCACCTTTATTAATAAAAAAACACCTCGGGGATTTGGATATTTGGTGGTGTTAAATCTTCTGTGGTTTCCGGTGGCATATTTCATTGAAGCACCCTTTTATCTGGAGGTTTTACCCATCTTTTTATTAACCGGTATTATATATTTGGGGACCGGTATAGCTTTTATAAAAACAATCGGCACTACCGGAATCGCAAAATACATAACCGGTGTTACATTTATATTGTGGGGCATACATAAGGCAAATTATCCCTTTCTAAAACCTATTCCCGAAGCTGCCTATTGGGGATTCTTTGTAACTTCCGTTTTAGAAACAATAGCGGCTCTAGGAATATTGCTGGTCCACTTCGAAAGGGCAAAACAGGTAGAGCAAATATCCAAAGAAGAGCTGAGACAGCAACATGAGCGGTTCAAGGTAACCTTCGAGAGTATCGGTGACGGTGTGATTACTACAGATGTGAAGGGCTTAGTAAGTTACATGAATGCAGTTGCCCAGGAATTGACGGGATATAGTGAGTCAGAAGTCGTAGGTAAGCATATAAGCCAAATATTTCACATTATAAACGAATACACCGGAGAACCGGCGGAAATCCCCATAGAAAAAGTAATTCGTGAGGGAATTGTAAAAGGTCTTGCAAATCACACTGCCCTCATCCGAAAGGACGGCACTATGGTTTCCATTGCTGATTCAGCTGCACCCATAAGAAATGGCGTCGGTGAAATCGTAGGTTTGGTCATGGTGTTCAGAGATATAACCAAACAAAGAGAAGTGGAAAAATCCAGAGAACAGCTGGCTTTTATAGTTGAATCCTCTCATGAGGCCATTTTCAGTTTAGACCTGGAATACCGAATCAAAAGTTGGAACCAAGGCGCTGAAAAGATTTACGAATATAAAGCAGAAGAAGTCTTAGGTAAATCCGCATATATTTTAGCTCCCAGTGAGCGTCACCATGAATTGGACGAATACATATCAAGAGCTCTTCACGAAAAAAGCCCTATACATTATGAAACCCTTCGCCTACGCAAAGATGGTAGCAAAGCGGAATTAATGATATCCATATCTCCTATATTTGATAATTATGACAACATATTGGGCATATCCGTTATTGCTCATGATATATCTGACCGCATTAGATCTCAGGAAATGCTGAAACGCTATAAAATGCTTTCGGATAGCACTACGGATATAATACTTTTCGTAGGATATCCCGATGGTAGGATAATAGAAGCCAACCCAGCCGCTGTTAAGGCTTTCGGTTATGAAGCAGGGGAGTTTCTCAATTTAACTATTCATGACTTAAGGGATGAATCCGGTATAGAAGATATTGGAATTCAGATGGAAAAAGCCTTAAATGGCATAAGATTTGAAACCATATATCGCCGAAAAGATGGCAGCACTTTCCCCGTTGAAGTGAACTCCGTAGGCGGTATATTGCAAGGTCAACAGGTGCTTCTTAGCATTTGCCGTGATATCACAGAGCGTAAGCTTTTTGAAGAGCAGCTTAAATATTTAAGCAGACATGACCACCTAACAGGATTGTACAATAGAATGATGTTTGACGAAAAACTGATCCAACTGGAAAAAGACCCTCCTTATCCTTTCGCTGTTGTAATTTGTGACATCGACGGTCTGAAGATGATAAATGACACTTTCGGTCATGAGGCAGGAGATCGTTTTATAAAAGCCGCTGCTAACAATATAAAAAAGGCTGTAAGAAAACAGGATTTTCTGGCAAGAACGGCAGGGGATGAATTTGCCATAATAATGCCATATGCAGATAGGAATATAGCGGAAAAAACCATTAAAAAAATCCGTAAAACTACCAAAAGATGCAAGGAACACCGACTTCCCATACCACTATATGTATCCATCGGTTATGCCATGGTAGATGATGAAAATACCAACATCAAGGAAGCCCAAAAAACTGCAGAAAACAATATGTATCGTGAAAAACTTGCAGTAAAGCTGGCTCAGATGATGAATATGAATCAGCGGCAAATCGACGATATTAAACTTCTTGCCATGTTCCATGATATAGGTAAAGTAGGAGTGCCGGACAACATATTGTTTAAGAAAGGCCCTCTAACTTATAATGAAAGATTGAAAATGCAGCGTCATACGGAAATCGGTCACCGCATTGCAGTATCATCTCCTGAACTGGCCCATATATCTGACTGGATATTGCTGCACCACGAGTGGTGGGACGGCAATGGATATCCCCTGGGTATAGAAGGCGAAGAGATTCCCTTGGAGTGTCGCATATTGGCGGTAGTGGACGCTTATGATGCAATGACAAAGGACAGGCCTTATCGCTCTGCAATGAGACACGAAGAGGCCATAGCTGAACTTAAAAGATGTGCCGGAACCCAGTTTGACCCCTCTTTGGTGGAGCAGTTCCTTAAGGTATTAGAAGAAGAGGCCGAGACCGCATAAAAAGGGATGACAGGGGGACGTTTCGTTTGTCATCTAAAGAGGCAAACGAGTGTCCCCCCCTGTCATAGTGGAAACCTAGCCGGTATGGAAAGCAACTCCTGTGAAGATAACGGCACCTCTTCCTAAATCAGGACCTGTTGCTCGGAACGGTCAAAGACCGTTCCCTACATAGTCCTGCACTACGCAGGGG
>CAZFME010000128.1:0-5598 GCA_964520055.1 uncultured Clostridia bacterium | reverse complement strand
ACCACCACTTCGCCTTCATCCACCGTCAGTGACAGACCTTTTAGCACTTCTGTATCTTTAAATTTTTTATATAGATTTTCCACACGTAAAATAGGTTTAGTCATTAAGAATTCACCTTTCCAGGCCCGGGATCCTTACCCTGGATTCAACCCGGGTCATGCTCTTCGTAAAAGCACATGTCAGTATTAAATAAATAAAACCTACAACAATATAAGTCAGCATAGGCTGTGCCGTACGTGCACTCACATACTCACTCCGCCGCATAAGCTCTGTAATTCCCAACACATACGCCAGCGTGGAATCTTTCAGAACTATGGTAGCCTCATTGGCCCAGTAAGGGATTGCCCTTCGCAGGGACTGAGGAAGAATCACGGAAAATATGCTCTGGCTTTTGCTCATTCCCAGTGCCAGGGCAGCCTCCATTTGTCCCTTACTTATGGATTGGATGGCTCCCCTGAAAATCTCCGATTGATATGCACTGGTGTGAATTGCCAGAGATAAAATTACCGCCCAAAAGGCAGGTATGTCTATAATTTCCGAACCCAGGAAATAAAGCATAAACAAAATCACCAACAAAGGCAGACTTCTTATAATACGACTGTAAAATACGGCAAAATGACGGAAAATACCATTGCCGTAGACTCTGCATAACGCCAAAAAAAGCCCGGCCACCGTACCCAGCGCAAGGGCTATCACCGTTATTTCAAGGGTTATCCCTACCCCCGCAAGGAGGTAGGGAATACTGCTTAAAACCTTATAAGCTTTATCACTTATACCCATTTCGCTTCATCCCACAATATAAGCTTTTGTCCCAGGCCTTTTTTAATGGCCTCTTTATAAAGGTAATCACCTATTATTATATCCAAGCATCCCATACCACGGGAACTAAATAACGTAATTTCATCGTCTTTTTCCCTGCCGGGTTTTTTACCGCATACCACTTCATTTAAAGCCCATATATCTTTTTCATCTAAATCGCCACTCTGAACCACTTGCTTTATAACCGAAAGGTCATTTTCTTTCATCTGGTCCCAGCTGTCCACTACAACCTTATTGGCTTTTTTAACAACTCCTGCTTCCACTTCCCAAGAGCTCATCTGTATAACCATAGCTCCGTCTTTTACCCACTCAGCTTTAACAAAGGGCTTTCTGCTTGTGGTCATGGTTGCTATTACATCGGCACCGGTCACTGCTTCTTCCACACTATTCGTTGAAATGACCTGAATCTCATCTTTAAACTCGGCGGCAAGTTTTTTCGCCTTTTGCAGATTTAAATCACAAAGTTTTACCTGCTCTAAGCTTGGAATTACTTGCTTTAATGCCATAATCATGGTTCGGCCAATTATTCCTGCTCCAACACAACCTGCCACCTTGGCCCCTTTGGGAGCAAGATATTTGGTGGCTACCCCGGCCGCTGCAGCCGTCCTCATAGCCGTAATTACCATACCGTCCATGATGGCCACCGGCTGCACCGTCACCGGATCACTCAAAATCACCATATCTATTCCCATGGGTAAGTTTCCTGTTTTGGCATTGGCTATAGACTCGGCTGCCCACTTAGTTCCGGGTCGATTTACATCCCCACCGATATATACCGGCATGGAGAAAAAATGCGACTGGGGATTCTGTCCAATGGGGATACCGAACACGGTCTTCGGGGGATTGATAATCTCTCCATGGCCTTCCAGATAGAAGGCCTTCTCAACCATTTCCAAGACTTTATCCATATCCAAGATTCCGGCTGCAATTACATCTTCCTGCTGCATAAAAAGTAATTCTGTTTTCATGAAAATACCCCCAATTATTGCTTAAACCACTTATCTTCCAACTCTTTTACAGTTCCATCGGCCATCATTTCGTCGATGATTTTATTGAGTTTCTCAATCATTTCTGTGGAACCCTTTTGTAGAACGATTCCCGGATCTTCGTCTTTTTCCAGCACTGTCTCCACTGCCACTTCAAGCTCCAGTTCCTTGGCCTTTTCGTAAGCTACAGGTAGGTCTACAACAAAAGCACCCAGTCTGCCTTGCTTTACATCGAGGGCTCCAGCATTGGCATCAGTATAGTATTTAACCTGGGACTCCTTAACAGCTCCGGCATCAATCTGACCTTTTGCCCAAGTGGCCATGGTGGTCCCCGTTTGAACTCCGAATTCATATTTCAAAACATCACTGAGTTCTTTAATATCGGCTTTGCCGTCGGGTTTGGCTAAAATCCCATGTTTTGTCTTATAGTAAGGTTTTGTAAAGTCCACCTCTTTCAATCTTTCCTCATCAGGGCTCATACAGGCAATAATGGCGTCGATTTTGCCCTGTTTCAAAGATGCAATGAGGCTTTCAAATTCCAAAGCTTCGATTTTAACTTCAACTCCCATTCGCTTACCAACTTCCCGGATAAGGTCCATGTCAAAACCCACAAATTCCCCTTTATCATCCACAAATTCAAAGGGCGGATAGTCAGGAGACGTTCCTACAACCCATACCTTCTTTTCACCTTCGGACTGGTCACCAGCATCAGGTTTTTCTTGACCTTGCTGCTCAGTTTTGCCGCATCCAACCACGATGCCCAGTATTAAAGTCAAGCATAAAACATAAATTAATATTTTTCCTAATTTTGTCATTTTCATCCTCCTTGGTTTAAATAACTGGCTATAATTATACACCTTCATGTATAATTATTCAATACCCAATTGTAATATGCAAAATATTGTTTACACTTCTAAATTGGACCCTCATGGTACCAAGATAATACCTGTACTTCTACATTTCTATGGGGTGGCTCAGGATACATCTCCTCATCGATTTCTATATACACAACAGCTGTAACAATTATTGAAACTTCTGCTTTGTTCACTTTACCTGAGGAATTTATTATCATGGAATCAGTGCCTTGCTTCGGTGTTATTTTGATTTTGTAGTGACCTTCTCCCAAAGCTTGCCAATTGATACTGGGTCTGTAATCGGGATTTTCCTTTAAAACTGAAAGTGTCTTTTGCACACCAGCTTCCGCAAGATAGTAAGCCATGGTATAGTCCCTCATGTAACATCCCATTAAATACTCACTTGTTGACATATTGAGAATGGCCGTACCCAGTAATAAAATAATTGTAGAGACAAATAAGACAATTACCAAAGAATAACCCTTTTTACCCTTCATAGTAAGCCTCCATGTGGTAGTAGTTAATGCTCGTAAAAAAATAGCTGATCCCGCTTGGATCAGCTATTTATGTATGCCCTGTCATTTCCAGTTTACCTTCATGCGCCCGGAGGAGCTGCATTCAAATGTAGCCTGGGTCCTGCCTTTGCTGTTTTCTACATGCCCTAATATCATATAGTCTTTATATTCTTTACGAGAATAATCCATTATATCGTAAAGCCAGTCTTCGGCCGCCGTTGTGTCAAATACGTCGTCCCATTCATCACTGTATCTTGAAGTATCTACAATTACAGTAATGTAAATCTCATCATCATAATCATAATCATATTCATCTACTTCTATTGTAGCTTTTAGTTTTCCGAAATTCTTATGGTAAGTAGTCAAACCCGAACCGTAATTATAATTTAGGTCTTCTTCCAAATCCACGTAAGAATCTCTGCTGTCATAAAACCTTATTTTTAACTTTCCACGAGATTCTTCAAATTCCACTAAATTTTCCCTTTCATCGGTGTCCCTGATGGAACCTTCAAATCCCGCCTTTGGAAACTCATCTTTAGCATAGTCATAAATATCATTGAGCCAGTTTTCGATTTTCCTCTCAGTTAATTTGTTCCATTCAGATTTATAGTCACTTCGATCAAACTCTATGGTCAGAGTTAAGTCACCTTTTCGTTCCTTTACCTTGTAATCAAACTTAATACGGTTCCATTTGGAATATTCATCATAAAGGTAATCCTCCAGGTATACATCGGGGTCACTCTTTTTATCTTCATCTTCCTTCTTTTTTGATTCAAGGTCTTTTAATGCCTTATCCAATTCAATAACCTTACTTTGCAACATGGAACTCTGGTACGTAAGTCTTTGAATTTCCGCATCTTTTGCCTCTAATTGTTGGGCTATTTGTGATGGTGATTTATCATTTACTATTACCATTTTCTGATTGTTATCCCATTCAACAACCTTATCAAGAGCCTCACTGACAAGCCTTATGGGTACATAAGTGCGATCATTATAAATGAAGGGCTCCGTGTCACCTGCATCGATTATTTTACCATTTACCCTAATCTTAATATTGTAATAATGTGCTTTAATATCCCTCGCTCCCACTGCACCTATGGCTACAGAAGAAAACAACATCGCAGCTGTCAACGCCATAGCGGAAAGTGTTAAAACTTTCTTTTTCATGGAAAGACCTCCAAAATATTTCATTTCTTCTTTATCATACCTGTTTATACCGGGATATGTCAACATCATGACAAATATTTCAAGTTGTGAATTTTACATTCATTTTCCATTGTCATTTTTTATCATGATTTTGCCTCGATTTTATGTTAATATTGCATTAGTCATAACATTTACTTTTCTAGGAGGTGCTTATTTTGAATCCGGCCATGTTTGAAGAGAAATACCGCATTCATTATTATGAAATAGACTATAAAAAGAAGGTGCTCATCACCAGTTTGATGAACTACTTTGATGACATAGCTATGCGCCAAAGCGAAAATCTGGGAGTGGGTGTCGACTACCTTAAAGAGCGAAATATTGCTTGGATGCTCTATAAATGGGATATTAAAATACATAAATACCCCATATATGGTGAAAATATTAAAGTGCGAACAGCTCCTCACTCTTTTAAAAAATTTTATGCCTACCGCTGGTTTGACATCTTAAACCGGCAGGGAGAAAAGCTTGTCAACGCCAATTCTATATGGCTTTTGATAAACACTGATAAAAAGCGCCCCATCAAAATCACCAAAGACATGTACAAAGCCTATCGTGTTCAATCTTCGGAACCGTTGGAAATCGAAGAGATCAAACAACCTTCTTCCGTTGATGCAGAAAAAGAATTTCATGTAAGATACAGCGATATAGATACCAACCGGCACGTCAACAATGTAAAATATGCCGCATGGGCTATAGAAACAGTACCCTTGGATATAGTGTTAAGCTACACCTTGGTAAATTTAAAGGTAACTTACAAAAAAGAAACCACCTACGGAAATACCAACAAAGCCCTGACTCAGGTTAAAACCCTCGATAATAGCATCACATGCCTGCACAGAATCGTAGACGAAGATGATAAAGGACTTTGCTTTTTGGAAAGCAAGTGGGTGAAAAACGGATAAACAACACCCTCTGGCTATATTTTACCAGAAGGGTATTTTCTATTTTAATGACAAATGATAGCGCCAAAATTCTCCATCGTAGTCTTAGAAGGTAGGCTAACACTAATTGAAATCTTATAGTTAACGCACTATCGATTATATTCGATCTTGATATAACAATTCGAAGAGATACGCCATATTTTTCCGCTATTGTCTCTTTTGTAATGTCACGCAGATCTAAGCGACTTACTAAGTATTCAATTGCTGCTGCCCACTTTTCAGGTTTGCTTATTCCAAATATAGTTCTGTCTCAATAAACAAACTACGTGGATTCTGT
>CAZFME010000127.1:0-5692 GCA_964520055.1 uncultured Clostridia bacterium | reverse complement strand
ACTCTGTCCTATCGCATACAACCCAACCACCCTTCGGACAGTGTGGAAGGAATAATGGCTTCGGTGATGGAGGGGCTGACATACGGTTCCGGTGATGCGGTTATAGGGATAAATCCCAATGAAGATACAGTGGAAAACACCGTGAAACTCCTGAACGCCACCTATGATTTCATCATGGAGTGGGGCATACCAACCCAAAACTGCGTACTTTCCCATGTGACTACACAGATGAAGGCTGTAGAAGCCGGAGGCAAAGCCTGTATGTTCTTCCAAAGCATTGCCGGCAGCGAAAGCTGTAACAAAGTTTTCGGCGTAAGTTCTGCCATCCTGGATGAGGCTTTTAAAATGATAAAAAGGGAAGGATATGCGGCGGGACCTAACCTCATGTACTTTGAAACAGGTCAGGGTTCGGAGCTGTCCTTAGACACCCATCACGGTGCCGACATGCAGACCCTGGAAGCTCGAACCTATGGCTTCGGCAGAAGATATATGCCCTTTATGGTCAATAACGTATCAGGATTCATCGGTCCCGAGACACTGTATGACGGAAAGCAGATAACCCGGTCCAGCCTGGAAGATCACTTCATGGGTAAACTCATAGGACTGCCCATGGGTATGGCCCCATGTTATACCAACCACGTGAAAGTGGACCAGAACGATCAAGAGACCGCCATCATGCTGCTGGCCATGGCCGGAGCCAACTACTACATGGGAGTCCCCGGTAGTGATGACTGCATGTTGAGCTACCAGGACACCAGCTATCATGATGATGCTACATTGAGAGAATTGCTGGGACTTCGTCCTGCACCGGAATTTGAAAAATGGTTGGAAGCAATGGGTATTATGAAAGACGGCAAACTCACTCCCATTGCCGGGGATCCGTCGCTGTTTTCAACAATAACACCTCGGGGAAGAAGGTGATTATATGGCACTTTTTAAAGACGAACAGATTGAAAGTATTGTACAAAAGGTGCTGCAAGAGCTGAAAAATAACAGTGCATCACCTGAAGTAAAGCAGCACTCTGAAGCACCGGAATTAAATAATTCTGATACCGGTAAAACCATAGAGTTTCCCGATATAACCGAGTACAGTCTTTTCGAAAAAACTTTCATAAAAGATCCTATCGATCAAGAATACATTTCGAGGCTTAAAAGGTTAACACCGGCACGTATCGCTTTGGGCAGGACCGGGCCTCGGTATCTGACCATTCCATGGCTCCGTTTCAAGGCCGACCATGCCTCAGCCATGGATGCGGTATTCAGTGATGTTTCCGGTGATTTTCTTGACCAAATGAACCTTTTCACAGTAAAAACGGTCGTCCGAGACAAAGATGAATACCTTACACGGCCGGATTTGGGGAAAATTTTATCGGAAGAAGCCAAGGAAGAAATCCGCAAACGCTGCCAATTAAAACCTCAGGTTCAGATAATAGTTGTTGACGGCTTGAGCACAAAAGCCATCGAGGCGAATGTGCCCGACTTCTTACCGGCTTTATTGGAAGGTTTGAAATCACATAATCTTGAAGTTGGGATGCCTTTCTTTATAAAGTTCGGTCGCGTTCCTGTGATGGATGATGTAAATGAAGTGATTCAAGCAGATGTGGTGGTTGAACTGGTAGGTGAAAGGCCAGGTCTGGGAACCGCCACAAGTATGAGTGCATACCTTTGCTGGCGTCCTCGCAAAGGCATCGTGGAGTCCGACAGGACCGTAGTCTCCAACATTCACGAAAGTGGTATGCCTCCGGTGGAAGCCGGTGCACATGTGGCTTCATTAGTGAAAAAAATATATGCAAAAAAAGGAAGTGGTATCAATGTAAACCTATGAGGCTTACATCATTTCTTTAATGCATAAAAAGAGAGGAGTGTAGACTAATTGAGCATTAACCAGATTATAGTCAATATCATGGTAGTCTTTATGGTTTTAGGTGCCATCGACAGAATACTGGGAAACAAGTATGGCCTGGGTGAACAGTTTGAAGAAGGGTTTAATGCCATGGGCTCCCTAGCTTTAGCCATGGTAGGAGTGGTATCCCTGGCTCCGGTTTTGGCCAAAATATTAAAGCCTATAGTAGTACCCGTATACTCTGCTTTGGGTGCGGACCCCGCTATGTTTGCCACTACCCTTCTTGCTTGTGATATGGGTGGATTCCCATTGGCTCTGGAAATGGCCCAGACTACGGAAGCTGGACTTTTTGCAGGAATAATTCTGGGTTCCATGATGGGCCCAACCATAGTATTTTCCATACCTGTAGCCTTGGGAATCATTAAAAAAGACGATCACAAAGCTCTGGCTACGGGAATTTTAGCAGGCATGATAACTATTCCCATCGGCTGCTTTGTAGGTGGCTTGGCAGCGGGTTATCCCATCGGTATGATTCTAGGCAACCTTATACCTATAATCATAGTGGCAGCTTTAATTGCCCTTGGCTTGTGGAGAATACCCGATAAGATGATAAACGGTTTCAATATTTTCGGGAAAGGTGTAGTAATTGTAATAACAATAGGCCTCGCAGCCATAATAGTTGAAACACTCACGGGTTTTGTAATCATACCCGGTATGGCACCTATCTGGGACGGCATTGAGATAATCGGAAGTATTGCCATAGTGCTGGCAGGAGCTTTCCCCATGGTAAACGTTATAACAAAAGTATTTAAAAAACCGTTGATGTCCTTGGGCAAGGCCATGGGCATGAACGATGTAGCAGCCGCCGGAATAGTGGCTACCTTGGCCAACAATATCCCCATGTTCCAAATCATGCATGATATGGATTATCGCGGAAAGGTGCTAAACGTTGCTTTTGCAGTAAGTGCCGCCTTTACCTTTGGTGACCACCTGGGCTTCACCGCCGGTGTGGCAAAAGAAATGATATTCCCCATGATAGTGGGTAAACTTGTGGGCGGCGTTACCGCCATAATAGTAGCCAGCCTCTTTGCACCCAAGGGTGTGGAGCATAAAACGAAAATAGCAGCATAATTTTATCGCAAAGATGCGGCCAAGGGTAATGTTATTGCCCTTGGCCGCAAGCTTTTTTCATATTTCATTCAATGTAGAAATTTATACTTAATAATTGTATAAGATGCAACCCTGCAATTGTTGGAGCTAATAGGTTGTGTCAAGGGGACGGGGTTGTTTACAACATCTTCGAATTACATTATTGCAAAATTTATCAGTGTTTTTATGTGACGAACTATGCAAACATCAAAACTTAAGACTTTACAACTTTGAGGTGAAAGGATTGCAGAAGAAAGTCATATTTATCGGAGCCACGGGAGCTGGAAAAACAACTCTTATAAGGGTTTTGCAAGGTTATGGAGAAGCCGTTAAAACCCAGGCTCTCACCTTTGAAGATGGTTTTATCGATATTCCCGGAGAATATATGGATATACGGCGGCTCAATCATGCGATAATTACCACTGCAATGGATGCTCATGCCATTTTTGTGGTGCAGGATTCAACCTGCTCCAAGCCTACCACTCCCCCGGGCTTTTGCACAATGTTCAATATCCCTGTATATGGGGTAATAAGCAAGATAGATTCTCCTTCTTCTGACGTGGAAAAAGCCAAGGAATACTTAAATACGTGTGGGGTAAAGGGAAAATTCTACCCAGTGTCTGCAATAACGGGAGAGGGAGTTGAGAAAATAAAGGCATTGGTTGAGTCAAATGCATCATTTATCAAGGCCAATTGAACGAGACTAAAAGCATTAAGTAGATGATTTTGGTATTGAGCGGAAGTCATCTACTTTAATTTCTTTTGGTATCTATAGTCATTAAAATAAATCATATGTTTAATTTACGAGAGTACATTTACAGCCTACCAAGCTTCAAAGCGGGGCGGCATCTTGAAAGTGGAAGTAATAAATTACAGAGTTCTAATCTCCGGAAAGGCTGTAACGGTAATTGAAGGAGATTTATTTGATTGATTCTCCTAAGCAGCCCGTGGCCGAATCTTATCCCCGTGGTGTAATGACAGGCGAAGGGTAAGAATTATTGTGTAAGAAATCTTTCTATCTGTGCTAAGTGCGGAGTTTTATATGTATACAATAATTGACACAGTCTTAAACTGTACTAATCAAATAAAAGATCTTTGTATGTGACCACATTTAAAATAATCGTATAGTTAAGAACTACATAGATGAAATTGTGGTATTTATTAGAAAAATTAAAAGGAGTTTTTCAAAAACTATCGAACTAATTGATGAGTAACAATTTTGCAGTAATAACTTTTTGAATGATCCTCCTTATTATCGGTTTACAGGACCTATTTTGAGGTGAGTTTTGCATGGAAGATGTTATAAGGCTTACGGCCTTCAAATGGTTAGAAGATCAAGTTCGTATTCACGGGGATGTGCTTCCTCGTAAGCTTCTTGAACAGGGCTTCGGGTTTAGGGGTCAAAAAATAACACTCGTTGGGCCACAGGGGATATGGAAACCCAAAATCTTTGAACAGATTCCTATATCCATTACAACTGTTGCCGGTGGGCCTTATGATGATGTTTTTTCAAACGAAGGTTTTTTACTATACCGTTATCGAGGTACAGATCCTAAGCACCGAGATAATGTTGGGTTGAGAGAGGCAATGCATAAACAAACACCACTTATTTATTTTCATGGTATAGTTAGAGGGAAGTATCTTGCGGTATGGCCGGTGTTTATAATAGGAGATGATTCAGCCTCTATTCATGAACATATAAATAAATCCTCTGAACACAAGTCCAAAATAGCTGAGGCAGATATGTATTTCAAGAGAAAATATATTACCTCTACAATTAGGCAGAGATTGCATCAAAAGTCGTTTCGAGAAAGAGTGTTAGAAGCGTATAGAGAACAATGTGCCTTTTGTAGACTTAAACACTCGGAACTTCTCGATGCAGCCCATATTATTCCCGACTCTGATAAGTTGGGTGAGCCGACTGTCAGTAATGGATTGTCATTATGCAAGATTCACCATGCTGCTTTTGACAGTAACTTTATAGGTGTAAGTCCGGATTTTAAGATAATAGTTAGAGAAGATATTCGCTGGGAGAAGGATGGTCCGATGTTGAAATACGGCATACAACAGCTTCATGACAAAAGAATTATACTGCCCCGAAATAGAGAACTCTGGCCTGACCAGGCCAGACTGGAGACTAGGTTTAAGAAGTTCATCGGAGCATAAGACATAAATGAAACTTTTGATTTTGGCACAGGTTATACTTGGCTGAGTAACTAAGTTGGCTATGCGTGCCTTTTACATCGATAACATCCCAGAGATGTACATATTTGCCAAAATGCATTAAAATGTTGTCCCCTAATTGATTCGTGGATATTTGAAGAATTTACGCTATCAGTGTAAATTTTTTGTTTTAAAATCTTCTTATTCATAGGATTGCAGAAAGAAGGCTGCTTAAAACCGAAGTTTGATATATTTGCGTTTGCAAGTTCTTCTAAGATTTCATTTTTAAAATCTATGGTAAAACCAATTTTTCCAAAATATTCTGTGTAAATTTTTATCTGGTGCTCTTTTGCCCAGTTACCCTTACCCCTGATATTTGGATGACCCCAAGTTATCGTTTGAACCGGGACACGAATCTCGGGGTCCTGTAACAACCTGCAAATTTGAATTGGGAGATGCCAGTTGGCGTTTGGAATTTCCAGATATACTCTGTACCTTTTTGACCGATCATAATTACTTTTGCGAATAAAACCGGCC
>CAZFME010000126.1:0-5747 GCA_964520055.1 uncultured Clostridia bacterium | reverse complement strand
TTACAGTACTTAGTATGCCTCCACCCATGCTTAATATATCAAGGTAGCTGACACCTTTCAGCTTTAAAGAAAGCTCCTTTTGCCTCCATCCTCCGAAAACCAGATGTGTATGTGGATCTACAAGGCCCGGTGTGACAAGGCAACCTTCGGCATCGATATAAATAGTTTTTTTATCCACAGGTAAATCGTCGAGCTTTTCTTCTTTCCCTATTGCAACTATCTTGTCCCCCTTAATTGCAATAAAAGCCTTGCTAAGTATACTTATCTTACCTTGGCTTTCACCTTGTAAAGGAGTTGTGCCCTGTGGTGTAGCAAGCATTCCGATATTTTTTATTATAAGTTCTACAGTCCCTATCAAAGCTTCACCTCCGAATCCTAAAGAACATATGATTATATGATTGTATTGTATTGTAAAAAGCCTATTTTGTCCAGAAAATATCTACACAATCTATATTTTGACAATAAAATTATAAAACAAGATTGTATTCACAATAGAAGTGCCAAGGTAGAAGTTTCTCAGAGGTTATTTTCTACCTTTAAGCAAGGTAGAAAATATAAACTACTACAGTAGGTAATTCTCTAATATCTGTTTATTTAAATCGAAGTTTTCGAGTTGTAAGTAGTAATCGGCCACATCTATGAGTGCTTTCATAGGGGTAAGACCTATGATTTCACTGCCTACTATACCTACACCGTACCGCTTTGCCTCCATTTTTACCATCTCAAAAGCTCTGTAAAGAGCTGTCTTTTCATAATTCACCATATTGATGGACACTTGAGCTAAATTTCGGTCTTCTAGCATTACTCCAATAGCCCTGACATTTTGTAACCCTCCGCCTCTTTCACGAATCAGCCTAGCAATCTTATCTGCAATTTTTATATCCGATGTATCAAGATTAATATTAAAAGCTATTAGGGGCATGCGTGTCCCTACAGCTACCACCCCGGCCGTCGGATGAATCTCGGGTTTGCCGAAATCCGGTGCCCAATCGGGGTCTTTTATCTTCTCAGTCATCCCCTCAAACTGGCCTTTCCTGATATTTGCAAGGTTTTTTCTCTCAGGTCGAGTGGCCGAATCTTCATATAAGAATACAGGAATCGAAAGCTTACTTGCTATTCTTTCCCCTAATTCTCGGGAAAGCTTAATGCATTCTTCAACACCGATATCTTTTACGGGAACAAAAGGTATTACATCGGTGGCACCCATTCTGGGATGTTCTCCCTTGTGTTTGGTCATATCTATTAATTCTGCTGCTTTTGAACAAGCAGCAAAGGCTGCTTCTTTTATCGCTTCAGGATTTCCTATAAATGTGAAGACACTCCGATTATGGCTGTGGTCTGATGAGTAATCCAAGAGCCTTACACCTTCTACAGCCCTTATGGTATTGGCAATGGCTTCAACAACTTCCTTATTTCTGCCTTCACTGAAATTTGGAATACATTCAACTATTTGGTTCAAATGCTTTTCCTCCCTCGATTAAAAGAATTATGCGGGCGACCAAAGGTCGCCCTCTACAATGAATAATAATGAATAGGTGTCCTTACAAAGTATTATGGTGAATAGGTGGCCTTATAACGGATAATGGTAAATAGGTATTTCTATAATACAGAAAATGAAGAATACGCACTCTTAAACACAAGATACGCCAACATAATAGAAAATCAAATGTGATTTTACTGTAAAAAGCTAAATTTAGCCTGAAAAAAATATCTACACATCGTTTCTGATTATAATACGAAACACACTATATGTTGACCATGAAATTAGGAAAAGAAGGTTCCCACATTAGTATTAAGTGTTAATTATTTAAAGCCTTATCCACTACATCATCTATGAGCTCTTGTTTTGGTATATAAGGAATTGTAATATGACCAAGGCCGGCATAATTTTGGTTAAAATCTATACTTGTCTCAATGGAGTTTTTATTTCTTGCCCAGGACCGTCTAGCAACACCACCCATTACATCCCAGAGCAGGGCTGATTTTATGATGTCATCGGTCTTTTTGCTTCCATCCAGTACTAATCCGAATCCGCCGTTTATGGCTTTACCGATACCCACACCGCCGCCATTGTGAAGCGCAACTAGACTCATGCCTCGAGCAGCATTGCCTGCAAAACAGTGTGTAGCCATATCAGCCATTACGTTGCTGCCATCCTTTATATTGGCCGTTTCACGGAAAGGTGAATCAGTTCCGCTTACATCATGATGGTCTCTGCCCAACATTACAGGGCCGATTTCTCCCTTTCTTACCATATCGTTAAATTTAAGAGCTATTTTTATTCTGCCTTGGGCATCTTGATATAGTATGCGTGCTTGGGTTCCTACCACCAGTTTATTCTTCTCGGCATCTCGAATCCAGATATAATTATCCCTGTCCTGGCCACGTCGGTTGGGGTCAATACATTCCATAGCGGCCCGATCTGTCTTGATTAAATCTTCTTCCTTACCACTTAGGCAAACCCAGCGAAAGGGGCCATATCCGTAATCAAATAGCTCCGGACCCATTATATCCTCTACATAGGAAGGAAATATAAACCCATCTTTTTCGTCTACACCATTTTTAGCTATTTCGGTTACACCCGCATCAAATATGGCCTTCATGAATGAGTTGCCGTAGTCGAAAAAATAGGTGCCTCGCTCTACGAGAGTCTTAATTAGCTCAAAGTGGCGTTTCAAACTTTTATCTACCAGTTGTTTAAATCTGTCTTGGTCAGTAGCAAGTAGTTCCGTCCGTTCTTTAAAGGTTACTCCCTGGGGACAGTATCCTCCGTCATAGGCTGCATGGCACGAAGTTTGATCTGATAATAGATCTATATGGATATCATTTTTCACCGTGTATTCCAATAGATCCACTATATTGCCATGATAAGCTATTGACATTGGCTCTTTTTTGTTCATATACTCATGGGCAATGGAAAATATTTCAGTCAAATCAGACGAAACTTTGTTTACCCACCCTTGGTCGTGACGGGTCTTAATGCGGGAATAGTCCACTTCAGCTATAATCCCTATACCTCCTGCTATCTCCACTGCCTTGGGTTGAGCTCCGCTCATTCCTCCAAGACCTGAAGAAACAAACAGGCGGCCTTTCAGGTCTTCATCATGTGGAATCCCAAGTTTTAATCTACCGGCATTTAACAAGGTATTAAAAGTCCCATGAACTATACCCTGGGGCCCGATGTACATCCATCCTCCAGCCGTCATCTGACCGTAATTGGCAACTCCCATTTCCTCTGCGATTTCCCAGTCTTCATGATTATCAAACATTCCCACCATTAAGGCATTGCTGATGATTACCCTTGGGGCTTCAGGTTTCGAAGGAAAGAGCCCCAGAGGATGTCCGGACATAACCACCAATGTCTGGTCCTCAGTCATAACCTCCAGGTACTTTTTTATCAACCTGTACTGCATCCAGTTTTGGCACACGCTGCCCGTTTCACCGTAGGTTACAAGCTCATATGGATAAAGAGCCACTTCAAAGTCCAGATTGTTGTCAATCATTACCTGAAAGGCCTTTCCTGCAAGGCAATTTCCCTTATATTCGTAAATTGACCTTCCGTGTATCCGGCCTTCCGGGCGAAAGCGATAGCCGTAAATTCTTCCCCTGGTCAAAAGCTCATTTAAAAACTCTGGTGCCAATTCTTCATGATGCTCTTGGGGTACATATCGAAGGGCATTTTTGAGTGCAATCTTGGTTTGTTCCTTGGTCAAATGAAATCCCCGGCTGGGAGCCCTCCTTATACCTTCTTCAAATTTGGGCATTTCCGGTAACTCGCAATCCAGTTTTATTTTCATCGCCTTTGTAATATCACAGTTGTCAAACATTTTAATCCTCCTCCTTTAAAGCATAGGTATTTTAATATTATCTTTTTTCGCGGTGTAAACGGCGGTTTCATAACCGGCGTCAGCATGGCGTATTACACCAATGCCTGGGTCATTGCTCAATACCAACTCTATTTTTCTTTTGGCCTCATCAGTGCCGTCAGCCACCACTGCCATACCGACATGAATGGAATAACCCATTCCTACACCGGCCCCGTGGCAAACTGAAACCCATGTAGCTCCTGATGCCGTATTCAATAGGGCGTTTAAAATAGGCCAATCTGCAATGGCATCACTGCCGTCTTTCATCTCTTCAGTCTCACCATAAGGAGATGCTGCGGAGCCTGAGTCATAGTAGTCTCTTCCAATGACAATGGGAGCCGAGACCTCTCCTTTTCTCACCATCTCATTTATAGCAATGCCAAATTCGGTTTTTCGACCGTAGCTAAGCCAGCATTCTCTTGCAGGTAAGCCCTGATAATTAACCGGCTTTCTGATCAGCTTTATCCATGTTCTCAAGTTTTTGTTTTCGGGAAACAACTCTAATAACTTTTCCTCTGTCTTGTAAATATCCCTGACATTACCTGAAAGCGCTACCCATCTGAAAGGCCCGTTTCCTTCACAGAATAAATCCTTTATAAATAGCGGTGCATAACCCGGGATGTTAAATGCATCTTTCACCCCTGCATCATAGGCCTGACATCTTATGTTATTGCCATATTCAAAAACAATGGCACCTTTTTTTTGCATTTCTAACATTGCGTTAACATGGTTTATGATGCTTTTTTGGGAATGTTCCATATATCTTTGTGGATTAGTCTTTCTAATAGCCAGTAATTGTTCTGGCTTCATTCCTGCGGGAACATAACCATTCAAAAGATCATTAGAGGATGTCTGATCTGTTACAATATCAGGTAAAATCCCACGGCAAAGGAGCTCTGGATAGATTTCAGCCGCATTTCCTACAAGCCCCAAAGACATAGCCCTGCCCTTTTCTTTAGCCTCTGCAACTATATTGAGTGCTTCATCCAGATTATCGGAAAGAGTATCACAATATCCTGCTTCAATTCTTTTTTGTATTTTCTCTCTGTCAACATCTACTATTAACGCTACACCGTCATTCATCGTAACAGCAAGCGGTAGAGCCCCTCCCACGGCTCCTAGACCTGCAGACAACACCAATTTACCCTTTAGGGTTCCGTTAAAATACTTTTTTGCTAGGGTGTTAAATATTGTGAGGGTTTCATATAACCAACCTTGGCTACCTATGTTCATCCAGCTTCCCGCAGCTACTTGGTCATATAAGGTAAGACCTTTATCCCCCAGTTTTCGGAAGTTTTCCCAAGTAGCCCACATCGGTACCAGCACTGCATTGGATACTAATACCCTTGGTGCCATTTGGTGGGTTTTAAATATCCCAATTGGTTTTCCGGATTGAACCAGAAGCGTCTCATCATATTCGAGCTGCTTTAGGGATTCTATTATTTTATCAAAGCATTCCCAGACCCTCATCGCTTTCTCGGCTTTCCCGGATGTAAATTCGTCAGGATTTTCTGCTATTTCCGGGTCCAGATTATTCATCAACATGCGCATAATTGCTTCCTGTGGCCAACCTTTGCATGAAATTTTATTACCTCTTGGAGCATGGATTATTCTTGATATTAATTTTTCTCTTCCTACGTCAAAATTAATTTTATTCACCTTCTTTCACCGGAAGGTTTTAACATTTTATATATATTGATTCTACTGTATAGAAACCTTTATTTTTATAATTTCATGGTCAACATATAGTATGCTTTATTATAACTAGAAACGATATGTAGATATTTTCAAGACAGAATTGACTTTTTACAGTAGAGTCTATATTAAAATATTCTTGAATAATATAATTTATCCTTCGGAAAATAACCTTTCTAAATGGAG